>DDTZ01000092.1:42402-44901 GCA_002344565.1 Bdellovibrionaceae bacterium UBA2351
GGCGCATCCGGGCTGTTTTTCGCCATCACCCGTTTTACTTTTTTAAGTTCTTCCATCAAGTTCACTTGCGTATGCAAACGGCCAGCAGTGTCCACGATAACAAGATCATAATTTTGCGCTTTGGCTTTAGCAACGGCATCAAATGCCACGGCACTTGGATCCGTTACACCTTCTGGCGAAAAGATTTCGACTTGCGCACGATCTGTCCAAACTTTTAATTGATTCTGAGCTGCTGCACGGAACGTATCACCCGCCGCAACTAGAACACGTTTACCTTGGCCCGCCATCAGCGCTGACAATTTACCGATCGTCGTTGTCTTACCGGCACCATTTACCCCCACGATCATCAAAACCGTCGGTCCTTCAGCAGCCCACTTAATTCGCTGAGGAATCGCTAAATGATCATGTTCAACCGAGCCATTTGAGGTATGCAGGATCGACAGAATTTTTTCACGCAGAGTTTTCTTGACGGTATCAAGGTCTTTTTTGTCTGATGACGAAAGTGTTTCATCCAAATGACTCATTAACGACTGAACCGTCGTCGAACCAATGTCTGCCGTGTATAGAACTTCTTCCACATCATCTAACGGCTTTGCAGCATTAGAAGAAAATGCATTTTTAATTCGGCCCCAAAAATTTTCACGAGTTTTAGAAAGAGCTTTCTCAACAGTTGCCGTTTCATCACCTGGAAGAACGACTTCCTCTGACGCTGCAATTACTGGTTCAAGAACTTTTTCACGTGGAGGCTTTTGCAGAGACTCTGAAAGTTTATCTGATTCACGAGCTGTGATCTGCTCTGATGGATTCAATATTTTATTTTTCTTAAGTGCCTTTAAAATAAATGGAGTGAAGATCGCTAGGATAATTAAAGCAACACAGAATACTAGAATTTGAATCGCATCTTGATGAGCTTCCGGCATCATAAAAACCTCACTAAAAAAAGAGATAGATCGGCTGATATATACACATAAAAGACGCCCCTTTCTAAGCAAAAATACAATCGAGTAACATGACGCTTGTCGCTACCGCAAAAAAAAGCCCCCTTGAGATGATCAAGGGGGCTTCGTCGATTTTAGTATTTAATTACCAAAATTATTTAAGTTTTTTGTATAGTTCGCCACCAGAATTCCACTTAGCTTTGTCATCAAAGCACGTTAGACATGGTTTTGAACCGAGCACGCTTCCTAAATCATCAGCGGATGCTTTAATCACTGCTTTTTGATCTGCAGGCATACCCGCAGTCAAGATCACTAGCTTCTCTAGTAATGTATCCGTTGGAGAATTTGCTTTATACTTGTCCCCGCCAATTCCTTTTTTAACGTTTTCCCATTCCGCTTTTAAGTGGATTTTCATGTACGCTAAAATAGAGGCTTTAGTCGCTGGAGCCGCCGACGTAAAATTACGGATCGTCGTGTTCCAATCAACTGTGAATGGTAAATTAACTGCTAATTTTTCAGCCCGTACAGTTACTGACGAGGATTGGTCAGGCGCACCATTGGCACCGATGACCGCGTAGCCTTGGAATACTACTGGCTCTTTAATACTTTTTGAGTAATCCATTTTGATAGATTTGCTTTCAATTTGAGCCGCATTTCCTGCAACTGAAATTTTCGCTTCACCATTTTGACGACCTACGTTCTGCAAAGATTTAACTACAACAGTAATAGGAGTGCCCACACCGTATGTTACACCCTGAACTGGTCTGATTTCTGCACTTAGACCTTCTAATTCCATATTGTTTTGGAAATAGTTGTTTGTTTGCACAAATGCGTTTGTATACGCATCTGGGAATGTTTCTTCTTTACCTTGCTGACTAGCTTCACCGTAAGCTAGCAAGTATCCATTTTGGTAACCAAGATCACGCGCGTATTCTTGAGAAATTCTAAAACCTAAATTACGCCCGAATGCAAATGGAACTGGATTTGGTTTTTCAACTTCACGTCTCCATTTTTCATCAAATACATTATCGTATACATTTTTAAATGTATTTCTGAATGCGCTTTCAGCTTCACTGTAGTTCGATGTTTGAGATGAATCTCTGATTCTATTGTAATAGTCTACTTGATCAGAACATCTTGAAAAACGACGTTCTTTCCAGATTTGGAAAGCCCAATCATCACGATACCAAGATCTGACTAAATCAAATTGATACGAATTCCATCCATAGATAGTTGTTGGTGACCAGCGATCAGACCAACCATCAATTGCCCAGCCGTCATAACCATAAGATTGAGAACGTACCCATGATTGAACTTCGCCGTCAACGGCACGTAAACGCTCATCGATAGTACGAACACTACCTGCATTAACAGCTAAACCACCACCTGATGGGTTTGGAATATTAACAGATAAATTAGGTGCGCCATCTTTATCTAGTACTTCCAAATGGCGAGCTCTTGATTGCGCGCGGCCTAAATTTGTACCCTCTGATACGCCGGCCGCACGACCTGCAGCTAGACCTTCGTTACCGCCATTTGCCGAACCGTCTTTAGCACCCAG
>DDTZ01000084.1:0-14012 GCA_002344565.1 Bdellovibrionaceae bacterium UBA2351
CTTTTAGGACCTGGTACCTTTTTTCCTTTTCCGAATTATGGGTAGTCTTTTCGGTTGTGGTATTGATCTTCGTCGAAGTCGTCTACCAAGATCGCGTCGAATCGGATGGAGTCGGATTCTTTGATTAGACGCAATTCTTCGTCAGTGATAACGTTCTTCGATTTTGCTTCTTCTAGCAATTCAAAGATTTTCTTTTTAGGCAATACCGATTCACGGATTGCTTTTTTGATTTTCTTTTCAGCGTTTTCGCTCTTTAGAACGATTTTGAATGCGTTCTCTAGGCGTTCGATTTGTTGGCCTTTTTCCTTTGGCATATAAATACCATCAGTTAAACGCTCGCGGAAATCACTGTCTTCCAAAATTTTACTTGAAATTACATGTGACCAACCATCGCTCGCTTGGCTCCCAAGTGAATTGATACGCGACCATGCACCAATCCAACCTTTTAAGAACCAACGTAAACCAGGAACTTTTAGGTTATCAAACAAACCATCAAAGGCCTCTTGAATACGAGCCATACTCAATTTCAAGTTGTAATGAACGACACTTAAATCTTCTTCTCTGCGACCGTCAGCTTCGAAGCGCCTTAAGACCGATGTCGCAATATACATATGAGCCAAGATATCAGCAAAACGACCCGTGATTTTTTCACGACGTTTTAAATCTCCGCCCAAGGCGCCCATCGCAACATCAGAAAGAATAGCAAAACTTGCCGAAGCCCATTGTAAACGACGGAAGTACACCTTCATTTGTGGATGACAGCTTGGTGAGAATGCCAAATACCCGCGTGTCCATGATAACACGATCGAGCGGCACAGATTACGCACGATATGACCAATATGTCCCCAGAATGCGGTATCGAATTTTTTCAAATCATTAGCTTCCATTGCCATCACTTCCTGATATGCGAAAGGATGCGCACGTAGAGCCCCTTGACCAAACACGATCAATGTACGAGTTAAAATGTTCGCACCCTCAACCGTAATACCGATCGGAGTCGCTACATATATTTCCGCTAACAGATTGCGGGGACCTAATGAAATTCCGGCACCACCCATTATATCCATACCGTCATTGATCACTTCACGACCCATTTCAGTCGAATAGTATTTCTGAATCGCTGTGATCACTGGCGGCTTGATACCTTTATCTAAGGCACCTAACGTATAACGTCTCATCGCCTCAAGAGCATAAGTGCTTGCCGTGATACGCGCTAATGGCTCTTCAACACCTTCAAACTTACCGATACTAACACCAAATTGACGACGAATTACCGAGTGAGCCGATACAACGCGAGTCACAAGTTTTGATCCCCCAGTCGCTTGCGCCGGTAAACTGATACCGCGGCCAGCGGCTAGACATTCCATCAACATTTTCCAGCCTTCGCCGGCGCCCGCAGCGCCACCCACAACGCACTCTTCAAGATCAACAACCACATCGTGACCTTGAGTTGGACAGTTATGGAACGGGATTGTTAGAGGATCATGACGACGGCCGATAACAACACCTTTAGTGTCGGCCGGAATCAAGGCACACGTAATACCAACATCATCACCTTTACCTAATAAATTTTCCGGATCGCGCAATCTAAACGCAAGACCAATCACAGAACTCACCGCTGCTAATGTAATCCAACGTTTGTTCCAATTTAGTTTTAATTTAAGTCTACCGTCTTGACCTTTGAAAACCACGCCCGCAGATGTAATACCACCGGCATCTGAACCCGCCATCGGTTCTGTTAAACCGAAACATGGCATTTCCAAGCCCGCTGATAGGCGACGTAAGTAATGTTCTTTTTGCTTATCCGTTCCATAGTGAACTAACAGTTCTGCAGGACCCAACGAGTTCGGAACCATTACTGTGATAGCTAATGGCAATGAACGCGATGAGATTTTCATAATCACTTCAGAGTGACAAAGCGCCGAGAACCCCAACCCACCGTACTCTTTTGGAATGATCATACCCAGGAATTTTTGTTTTTTTACGAAATCCCAAACTTCTTTCGGAAGTTCTTTATTACGCCATACTTTCCATGGCTCACACATTTTACAAAGCTGCTCAACAGGACCGTCGATAAATGCTTTTTCTTCCGCCGTTAATTCTGGGTACGGCTCTTTCATTAGTTTTTCAAAATCAGGTTTTCCAGAAAACAAATCTTTCTCAACCCAAACGACACCGGCATCAAGAGCTGTTCTTTCCGTTTGTGAAATCTCTGGCATGATTTTCAGTTTTTTAAACAACCCCATCACAAGCGCTGTAACTACGTTAGCGCGAATGGGTTTAATTACAAAAATCACAAACACAGCTGCAACAATTGCAATCACGACATAGTCAACACCAAGGCCGACTAAAAACAATAACGTTGCTACGGCCCAGATAAACAATGGGGCTCCCGCGAATCCCAACATCAAGGCAACAACGATTCCGATAAGGATACTCCAGCCAGTCAATGACTGTAAAAACCCAAAAAATTCCATAAGATTCCTTTCTTACGTGCTATAAATTTATAATATTATTAAATCTTTAAAGAGGATGTATAGCAAGATGGATCGTAAAAATAAAAAAGCCTGGACGTAGTTCAAACCTACCCAGGCTTTTTCGTCAGGCTATCATCAAGAAACCTTGAGGATGCCTGTATAAAAAATCAGATTACTTTTTTTCTTCAGTAGTTGGAGCCGCCGCTGGAGCTTCCGTTGGAGCTGCCGGAGCCGTTGCGCCATCAGCTGGTGGAGTAGCCATTTGTTCTTGAGATGGCTGAGCTGCTGGATCTTGCGCAGGAGCTTCTTGTTTAGCAGCTTCTGGAGTGTTTTTAGCACATGTAAAACCAGTAGTTAATGTTAGAGCGATTAATGAGAAAGCAATAAGTAACTTCATATACATCCTTTTGTATTAGTTTTTAAATTGTTACACACAAACAATGTTCGAATAAAAAAATAAAAATGACAAGATTTTTTTGCGAAGGATTTATCTCTGGCATTTTCGACACCAAAACGTGCTTCGACCTTGAATTTTCTTGGACTGAATTTTGGAATCACACTGTGTGCACTTTTCGCCGCTGCGACCATAGACTAAATGCTCATTTTGGAATTTGCCTTTTTCTCCGCTGGCATGAACATAATCACGAATGCTCGATCCGCCACCATCTATGGCTTTAGACAAAGTGTTTCGAATAACAACTAGCAACCGCCTTAGGCTCTCAAAACTTACTCTATTACCGGGTTTAAAGGGATTGATGCCTGCTTTATACAAAGCTTCGCTCGCGTAAATATTGCCCACACCCACCATGACTTTTGCATCCATAATTATAGATTTAATAGCTCGCTGCGAACCCCTGATTTTATCAATTACCGGCTGTGCCAAAAACTCGTCACTGAATGGCTCTGGACCTAGCTGAGTAAACCATTTCACTTCACTCAAGTCTGGGTGAAATTCAAAAATACCAAAACGACGCGGATCGTTATAAACCCACAAGTCCCCGTTTTCCCACTCGATTATGACGTGGTCATGCTTGATTTCTGAGCGCTTCGTTTCCGCTCGCCAATACCCACTCATGCCTAAATGGCTAACGAAAACGCCCTCCTCCAACCTAAAAACCAAAAACTTTGAACGTCGTTCAATACCCGTCACTACGATTGGCTTTTTAAGAAGAGACTTAGGCAACGTCAATGGGGTGCGCAGTTTCGGAGACAAAAACTGAAGTCGACGAATGCGCGATGGTTTTGGCATTCGAGTCAACAAATCACGACGTAATACTTCAACTTCTGGTAGTTCCGGCATGGGTTTATTCTACGCACGAAAAGTTAACTAGACAATCTTTCAAAATATCTGAATGATAGGGCCATGAATCAAACTCCGCTACCTGCTCAACGTGAAAATCCTCTATTAAATATCCTTTTCAACATTGTTATTCCGATTTTTATTTTAAATAAAGGTGGAAAGTGGTTTGGGTCAAAAGAGGCCCTCCTCATCGCACTCGCATTTCCCATTTTTTACGGCATTTATGATTACACTCAACAGAAAAAAACGAACTACATTTCGTTACTTGGCATTCTGAATGTAGGATTCACTGGCGGGTTTGCCCTTTTAAAACTGGAAGGCTTTTGGTTTGCCGTTAAAGAAGCATCTTTCCCAATTTTGGTTGGTTCTTTCGTTTTATTCTCTGCCTTTACCAAATCTCCATTCGTCAAAACTCTGTTTTTAAACCCTCAGCTGTTGAAAATGGACACGATACTGGCCTCTATTTCGCAAAAAAATCGCGAGAAAGATTTTGAAGGCTTACTCAAACGAGGAACGATTTTACTATCACTTTCCTTCGTGTTAAGTGCGGTATTAAACTTCTCTCTGGCTTACTACATTTTCACACCGATCGCATTGGATTTACCTGAAGAGCAACGCTCTGATATTCTAAACTCGCAGATTGCTCAAATGACTCAGTGGTCATTCATCGTAATTATGCTTCCTTCAATGTTAGCGTTGATTTCGATCATGGTTTATTTGTTTAACCAAATGAAAAAAATCACCGGTTTATCAAACGAAGAACTGCTACAAAACACATAGACTGCAGCAAATCATGTTTAACTTTTGGACGTTTCCTAAAAACGGCCGCATTTTTTGGCGTTTTAGCGAAAAATATAGCTCCCAATGCCTTTTGTTTCACTTTAATCAATGCGTTTCTGGAAAGGTTTTTGCTTGTAGTTGAACAGGAGCTTTGCCCATGAAACCGAACGTACGCTCGATCAGCCTTAACTGCACATTCTTGATTGCCTCATTGGTTATCGCCAGCGGCTGCACAAAAAAGACTCCGATAGTTAATCCCGATAAAATCCGCGGATCAGCGCTTCAAGAAAAATTAAAAGCGGAGGCCGAGCAAGGGCCCCAGGCTGCCGCAGCGACTGACGGCGCTGACCTGCCTGATCCTTTGCCGGATGATTCATCCGTGACCAAACGACCTATTGAGCGTACGCCGACACCCGGCCCACTCCTTCCTCCCAAAACTGAGGATGAACCGGCGACTATTTCCAAGCCTGTACAACATACCGAGCCCGAATTGCCACCTGTCGTAACAGCACCGATGACTCAGCCGGAAACACCAGCTTCGGCTTTTGAAAAATGCATTGAAGACAAAACGACGCCCCTTATTAGCACCCTTGAGCACGTAAAATCCGCCGGAATTAAACCGTCGCAGCTGTCAGCGACTCGAAAAGCACTTTTTGACTTCTGCGCCCAAGATATCCAAGACAAAGCTACTAAAGCTGAGCTCGAAAGAATTAATTTTGTTTCAATAATGACAGAAGAAGCCCTGAAACGTTTCCCTGAACAGCAAGACTCGATCAAGTTCTTCAAAACGATTGAAGACAATCCCACCTATGCGCGCGAGCAAAAAGAAAAAATCTATGCTGTTTATGGAAGCGGTGGCGAAATCACGACAGCCGGTGTTCAGTTTTTCGGTAAATTAGACGCTTCAAAATCGACTGCAAATGTTATTTCTTATACGATAACCTCGGCTCTGGGATCATGGTCAACGCGCACATTCGTTAACGATGGTCATATTGGCAGATCACAAAACACAGATCTTAAATCCATTACAAGACCAAACATTCGGTTTACCTTTGACTTTTCCCCAACAGGAAAAAATATGTACCTGCTCACAATCAGTGATGGCTCGGCCAAAATCGTTGCGAATGTGTCATTTAAGGTAGGTGATTTAAAAGCGCTACGCGATCGCAAGCAAGTGACTGTAACCCTGAGGTCGGATTCTTGGTACAAAGTGCAAGAAGCACACTTGCGTAATTTGATTACGGATCAAGCTAAAGATTTAATATCTATGCCGTTCGCGTTAGATCGTAAGCAAAAAGACATGAACCTAGTCCGCACATGTAATCTAAAAGAAGAAAGCATCGCCTGCACCGACCCGGACTATTCGATCAATGCTATTGTGAAAACATCCAGCGTATCTGCGAAGTAAAATTAAGCAAAACTAAACAGCGAGTACTTTCGTTTTCCATCAGGCGATACTGTGATTTGCAAAAACCACTTTTTCCAGTCAAAGGGCAATTCATCTGCTGAAACACGCTCGACCCACTCAGTAAAAACGACGGACTGATCATCAGCAAATAGATCCCAAAACCCAGAGGAGTCTACTTCCTCTGAGGATTCAAGCCGATACAAGTCTACATGAATAATCGTCAAGCCAAAGGCATTATACGAATTATACAGTGCGAACGTAGGCGACGAAACATCGACGTTTTGATCTCGCAACAAGCGGCCTATTAATGTGGTTTTACCCGCACCCATGTCGCCACGAAGACCAAAAAAAGTTTTGCCTTTGACCCGCTGGCGGATAGCTTGCAAAATTTTTTCAGACTCGTTTGTTTCTAGAACTAATGTTTCCTTCATCGTTTTTATTTACGAGGCTTTTAGTAATTCTTCAACTAAATGATCAAGTTTTTTAACTTGATTCGATATCTGCTGCGAAGACTCGCTGGTCATTTGCGCAATATGAGCATTTTTCTGCGTGGACTCATCCATTTTATCAACGGCACTTTTAATTTGCTCGATACCGACCGACTGTTCGGCCGTCGCCGACGAAATTTCTTTGTTTAGGTTTTTTAGGCTTTCGATTGAGTTTACAATTTTCACTAGGGAGTCACCGCTTTGATCCGTTTTCTTTTTACCAATTTCGACTTGCTGTACGCTTTGTGCAATCAAAGATGAAATTTCTTTTGCAGCTTGAGCACTTCGCTGAGACAAATTCCTGACGGCTTCGGCAACAACCGCGAATCCACGGCCTTGTTCACCCGCGCGCGCAGCTTCAACAGCAGCGTTTAACGCCAATAGGTTCGTCTGAAATGCAATATCATCAATTAAACTTGTGATGTCTTTGATCTTATTCGAGGATTGCGAAATCGTATTCATTAACTCAATTAGCTCCCGCATGTTTTTCTCGCCGTCTTTAGCAGCTAGACTACTTGAAACTGATAGTTCAGATGCATTGGTCGCATTGCGGCTGTTTTGCTTAACCATGGAATTGATTTCCTCTAGCGATGCGGCCGTTTGTTGAACCGCATGTGCTTGCTCCTGCGACGATGACGATAGCTGTTGGCTTTGGGCCGTTGATTCAGTTGAAGATGAATTGATATTTAATGTTAACACCTTTAACTCTTCAACGACAGAACCTTGGTTTACGATAATCTTTTTAAATTTATATGAGACATAAACTGACGGAATCGATTCGAGCACCACAAATAGGGCGTGTATAAGCACGATACCAAAACTAGCTTCGTAGTTAAATACACTCTTAGGCAAAAACAACCAGAAGCCGACGTGATGAACAGCGATCGTCACCGCCGCAGCCACGATAACCCAAGGGTTGGCAAAAATAATCAATAGCGCCAGCCCTACGAATATATGAAAGTGCATCTCGATCATCCCAGATGAGACGTGAATCAGTAGTGCACTAAAGCCCATCAAGGCAACACCCATTGCCATTGAGGCCACTCGAGATGATTTATTAAGAATAAACAGCAGCCCTGGACCAGCCAGCAATCCAATCGACAATACCGAAGTTAGAAAAATATCCGTTTTTAAAAAATAGGCTAGGCCCACCAAAACGGGAAAATGCAGGGTTAAAATGCAAAGCATGATGAAGTTCATCTTCTGGACATACTGACGTTCTAAATTATTCACAAAGTCTCCTTAATCAAACAAAGCTCAATTTCTATACTTTAAATTAAATGGATCCATGGCGGTTTTAAGTGCCGGCGTCAACGCGCAGCCGAGCACTGGAAATGCCGCAACCTTACTTCCCGCTTTTACCCGACCTATAATCTCTAGATCCCGATGGTCAACTTCATCAATATTTTTGTACCCACCTGAATATTTTAACTCGCCCGAAGAATCTGAAACCAATAACACCGGTGCTGCCTCTAAATTAAACTGCGTCTTCAAATCCGCCACCGTAAGGTGACTCAGTTTATAACCCTTTTTAAGAAGTTCTGCCTCGTTGGGCAAACTACCCTCTACAATAACAATTGATTCATGAAGGAATGCCGGGCGGGATATTTCTTCTAAATAACGACCAACGCGTTTTGAACATTTGCATTTAGCGCTTAAGATATGAGTCACCAAAATATGATCTTTATCTGAAAAGGTTTTAATAAGCTGGGCCGGCGTTTTTACATCTATTGAAAACGGTAAATTATGTTGTGCCATCAAAATAGAAATAGGTACTGACACCACAGCAAACCATACGAGAAAAACCAGAAATTCCTTTTTCATTAAGGATCCTATCGGACTAAATGGATATATGCTTAATTCTTATCTGAAGCGTTTCAAATTGAAACACGGTGTCTTCAGTTAAAAACAGGCGGGCTTAGAGCAGCTTTGATCACGGCAAAGAGCGCCCAGAAATGCAATTTCCAGACGACACTGCAGGGATGGGTAATTTCGATTTTTTTCGACGGCGGCCGGCGTGTGAACACTGAACGTAGGCTTAGAAATTCCCGCAAAATTAATATAGGACCATACATCGCTAAAAAAAACAAAAGCGTTTTGCGAACTGTATTCACAAATACGCCTTTCTATGCCATTCCCAAAAGCAATGTGGCATCCGCTTACAACTTCGTTTACCGGCTTCACTTTCATTTTTACTAACTCGGGATGTTTTCGATAAAGTAATTTTAAACACACCGAAGTCGCATAGAAATCGCTTTGTGCTTCTGTTGACGCCCAAGTTGACGATGCTTTTTTCGGCGCCCCGCCAAGTAGGTGACCGACCTCATGGCACAATACAAATGCTAACGTTCCATTTTTATCATTTCGTATGTTCTTTCCGACAGAGATTTTAAAGGTGCCGTCCTCTAGAGAGGCACCTCCATAATAATCGTCACTTTCCTCATAGGTTTCAATTTTCAGATCTAGACCCTTCGATTTTAGAATCGGTTCGTAGATAGAAACAAAAGCAACTTCTGCCGGCGCAGTCGTTGGCAGACTCAATACAAAGGAGGACCAAAACATGGAAAAAACAAACACCATTCGCATCGAGCTGTCTTATCACGAGTGGACTTGGAATATAAAAAAAAATTGTTAAAGCAACCACCGTGCACCTTAAAAGTCGCTCACCATGTCGCTCTGAAAATAATATAACTTATTGAATTCTATATTTTTTTTGTGACACCCTCGCTTAAGTGTCTATTTATAAGACAAAAAAACCTGTAGAAAATGCCTTGGCATCCTTGAAGATATAAAGCGTGTGAACTTCATGTACCGGGCCTCTATCACACTGCTACTTCTCATTTCGGTTGCCTCCAAGGCATCGAATCAACGGCTTGAGTGCCTTCAGTTTTATTCAAAAGATCATCATCATCGACGTACAGACAATGCCCTTCACGATAACACCAAGAGCCTAGCCAGCCTGTTTCGCGCCCTCATGGTCCGCGACCATTTACACGAGGAAATTACGACACAATTTGACCGCGAACACTTTATCAAGAATCGAATTCAGACACCTCATCCCAACCGCATCGTGATTGAGTTTGAAAACTCTAAACTCAAATTTCTAAATGATTTCTTAAACGACAAAGACTTGATTACATCTATCGATAACTTTGCAAATGCCTACATCTTGAAACAAATAAAAGGATGGATCTACGGCCACTTTGACTTAGGCGTTAGCTTTAAAACCTATTCTGATGGAAAAAGTCTAACGATCATAATCGATGCGCCTCGCCAGTTCACAGAACATGATCTTACCCGTATCGATGCCGTGTTTGCTGAGTTTCAAATGAACTTAGGCATTCTACTAAAAGCGAAAAAAATGTTTCGTGATTCCGACAACATCGAAGAATGGTTTCGTATGGGGGTTGGTCGAACATCGGACGAAGCCTATTTCTCAGCGCGAGTTTCGCGCAAATTATCTGGTCCAAATTTAGTCAAACACTATTCAAATCCTCTCATTCAAAACAAACTGCGTAGCTTGCTTTTCCATGCCGAAGACAGTCGCACAAAGTTGGCCGAGTCCGCAGAGCTCGCACCGTTGATGACTGTCGAACCAGAAACTGGAAAACTAATTCCAAGCCAATCCCTATTCGAAATCCTAAGAAAAGTATCGGAACCCGACGCGATCAAAAAGGCCGTACTTGAAAATCTACACCTTGAGATTAGCAGTGAAAATGCCGAGAAGCTTTCTATCTATGCCGAAATAGTGGACCTTTTAAATCCGAAGTTTTTTGTCGTCGACCAAAGCGTTGTGACCTTAGCTAATGCGGTCAACGGCGGCATTGTTGTCGATCGCAAAGGAATGGGCTCTGCGAATCAAGTTGCAACAGCGAAAGCGGCCGCGCGGGCACAGACTCCCGCTGAATTCCTAACCTTTAATCGTATCGAAGAAAAGAAAGTCACCGACGAAATCAATCTTTATCGTCAAGAGATGGAAACCCAGTGGGGCGCCAAGTGCCGTGGCGACGACTGCGTGATCGAGAACATAACCGGATTAGATATCAAAGCATTTTTAAATAGCTCACTCATAAAAGGACAACGTGTCGTATTTGTTCCACCAGGAATTCTGGATAGTCACTCGCGATCGGAAATGTCTACCCACGGCGAAGCTATTGAAAAGCTATTTATCAAACATCTTGTCAAAGCAACTTCAGGTGAAGAGTTCCGAAATCTAACTTTTGCCGTTGATTTCAAAACCGTTAATATGAATACAGGTGCCGTTAATTTGCTAGTAAACCCGCTGAATGGCGAGGTATCCCCGCATACTCTTCAATTAATCCGAGATAGTTTCCAAAGGGCCATAGTCGATTTTAATGTCGAACGAATTAAGCAAAAAAAATCGTCGACCTACTACCCGGCTCAGATTGTAGAACTTTAGGCCCCTATATTTTGTCACTCTGACTGAATCGTAGACACCTGAAAATCCCGTAGACGTTTTTATACCATCCATAACTTGCACCTAGGTTTGCACGTAGCTACTCGAGTAAAAAAACCACAAAGGTACGTTATGAATAAAACAAATCTGTTTTTGATCTCTGTTGCACTTATTGCCACATTCTCGTCTGAATCATTTGCGACTAATGAAGCCTGCATTCAGTTTTACGGTAATCAAACCCGTGCAAAGTTTAATACGTACAAACCGCAAGACCCCATTGAACTTCAAAAAACTAAAGACTATTTTTCATCTTTATTGAATGTGGATCTTCTTCAATATCGTTCTCAAGAAGTTAACCAAGTCGCTTCTGGAATTAAATATAAAGGTTCGCAAAATACGATTCCGAACAAGGCAATCGACGCCCTTACCGCTAAATATGGAAAGCGTCGCTGGACAACTCAACAAATTATCGCTGAACTAAACGAAGCCACATTTTCCATGCTAGATGCGTACCGCCCGGACGATGCGTCTGATCGCCGTCATGATTTCCTTCCAAGCAAAGAACTCGCGGAAAGAGTATTAATGTCGATCGAACAACACCCAGTCGTTTCTTCCTACGCATCTGATAAATACCAACAACGAGGCACTGAAATCGGTTATTGCTTTGGTCGTGGTTGTTACGTTGACTTAATGTTAATGCGTCTAGGGATTGATCGTGATTCGATCAAAAAAATCTGGGCCGTTGGACCGATGGCCGCTGGCGGTATTACATGGCAATTTCACATCGGCCATATGGTGCGCTTACCTGACAATACGTGGGTCGTTATCGACAACGTTCCTAGTTACGACCAAGTCTATACGGCTCGCCAGTGGGGTGAGCATTTCAAAAAGCAAAACTCGGATGGAACATTACGTTTTTACATCACGGACAGCGATAAGTTTACACCTAGCTTAGGAGCCTATGATCCGGTTCAACTAGGGTTAAACATCCATCGATCACGTGACTGGTATAAAGGTTACTTCCAAGATTTAATGTCTTGGTTCCGTGACTCTAGTGATGCCGAGGTCGCTGAGTTCCTTGGAATACCAAAACTTCCTGCTCGTCCAGAGCCAGTTAATCCAACCCCGCAACAACTTGCTGAATCACGTGCTGAAGAAGCAGCATTCAGCAGCCTACCGCCACGTGCAAACCGCAGCGGCTCTCAGCTAGCGGCGCAAAACAGCGGGAAAAACAGCGGCCGATTCGGAAATATGTGGGATCATATTCGCAACTTCGGAAAACGTTTAGGCTTTGATGCGGAAGAATCGCAGCAACCTTAAAAAGAAAATTTAAATTTTGCTTTCTACTAGAAGCGCTGTCCTTACAGCGCTTCTTCGAAGTCTTCATGGCGCTTCTTCGAAGTCCTCACTGCGCTTCTTCGAAGTCCTCACTGCGCTTCTTCGAAGCGACACTCATGAGGTGCGTAGTCCATTAGATAATCGTGGCTTTCGCCTTGGATTTCGTAGCTTAGGGTCACTGTGGTTTTTTTATACTCGCCGTTGGCGGTTCTTGTGATCGTTTCACTGCGGCTAATGAGCCATGGTTTGATCTCTTTTTTTGCGGACGTTAGACTTTCTCCGCCGCCAACGCAGCTAAAAATCTCGTCGCTTAAGCGTTTGCAGTTTTTCTTGTCCCAACGAAGCATGATGTCTGAACCCGTGTTTTTAGCGACCTCAGACTTCTGTAATAGTCCTGCCATATCGTTAGGAACAATCATGCGCTGAGCAAATGGAGCATATTGAGTTCCATTGTGGTGCATAACACGAACATTGAAGTAATCACCGTCCTCGGCAAACCAAAACGAGGTCGTTGGAAACTCAGTCGTACATTTAAAATCAAATGGTCGTTCTATTTTTGGCTTGGTGCCTACTTGAGCCCATGCGCTGAAACCAAAAACGCCCATCACTAAAAGAATAAATGCCTTCGAAGTAGCCATATTTCACCTCTTTCTGGGTTTAAAATGTTCCCCGTTATTCAACGGGAAGACCGCCTAGTATTCAAGCGAATTTCTGCTAAAGCCGCAGATTGACAATGAAATTCTATTGAGTAAATGTTAGACACGGAGAGTTTCTATGTATGTTATGAAAAAACGGCCCCGACGTATTCGTAAAAACCAATTCATTCGCGACCTGGTTGCCGAGACGTCCCTGCCACAGGCTAGCCAATTAATCTACCCTGTTTTCATACAAGAAGGCCGAAACTTCTTTCAAGAAATCAAATCCATGCCGGGGCAATACCGCATGAGTGTCGACACACTTTTGCAAAAAATAGCGGGCTGGAAAAAATTAGGTATTAATAACTATGCCTTATTTCCTAACATCGATAACAAATTAAAAAATGCAAAATCAACAGAGGCTTTAAATAAAAATGGTTTCCTTTACGAAGCCATTAAGCAAATTAAAGATCGCTTCCCAGAGGTAAATTTATTTACTGATTTGGCATTAGATCCGTTTAACTCTGACGGACATGACGGCATCGTTGAAAATGGCGAAATCGTAAATGATAAAACACTAGACGTCCTAGCTCGCATGGCTGTCTTACAAGCCCAAGCCGGTGCTGATTTCGTTTGCCCAAGCGACATGATGGATGGACGCGTCGGCCAGATTCGCAAAGCCCTGGAAAGCGAAGGCCTATCCAATACTGGTATCGTAGCCTACTCAGCAAAGTATGCCTCTTCGTTTTACGGTCCGTTCCGTGATGCTTTAGATTCGGCTCCACGCGCCGGCGATAAAAAGACATATCAAATGGATTACAGAAACGCACGCGAAGCCATCAAAGAAATTGATTTGGACATCAAAGAAGGCGCCGATATCGTGATGATTAAACCAGCTCTGAGTTACCTTGATATTATCACGCAAGCGAAACGCTACTTTAAACATCCTGTCGCTGCTTATAATGTGAGTGGTGAATACGCGATGGTAAAGGCTGCAGGTCAAAATGGCTGGATCGACGAAGACAAAGCCATGATCGAAATTCTAACCTCGATCAAACGTGCAGGCGCTGATATAATTTTTACCTATCACGCTATCGATTACGCAAAATTAAGGACGACATTATGATTATTTCACGCTGGCAAGGGACACAAGAATTGTCCATTGATAA
>DDTZ01000084.1:14318-56342 GCA_002344565.1 Bdellovibrionaceae bacterium UBA2351
TGATAAAATCAAAAAATATTATCACATTCGTGATGATCAGGATTTTAAAATTGAAAAATTTGACTCCGGTACAGTGATCAAAGATCATTACCATCACTTATTAGAAATTCGCATCATCACTGAAGGTCAATTGCTATGTAATATTTCTGGTAACCAATTGTTACTTCGACCGGGTGACCGTATCGAAATCCCGGCCAACACAAAGCATGCCTATAGCAATAACTACCCGGATTCATGCAGCTGCTTAGTTGGCTATTACTCGTTCTAATTACAAATCTAAAAATTTTGAAAAATCGCCATCTTTCATGATGGCCATATGATTAGTGATCACAACACGATGATCAACCACATTGGCAGCTACACCTTTCGTTAGCACATTATTAACGGCTTCTAGACCAACACTCTTCGCGTCGCGAATATATATTTTCCCCTGATTTTGAACAACGGTATTTACTAAACTTTTTAAACCGTCTCGACCCACTAACTCTCCATTCACTAGCCGCCCATAGTTCGCATCAAATAGCCCCATCGCTTTAATGCGTGAACAATCCCAAGACTTATCAGCACACATTTTACCAATCGCATTGAGCATTACATCGGAACCACTGTGGCCGGAAACAGATACCGGTATTTTAGAGCGTATCCCCATCTGAGTTTCTAACTGCGTAACAAAGGCTGACCACTTGGGCGGGGTTGCGAGCTCGTTTATGTATGTCTTCACCTTACCACGACTTTCAGGAACGACTAAAATGTTCTGCCGGGTAGACTCAGCGAGCATGTGCGCATAGTTTCCATTTTTTTCACTGAAGGGATAGTTCCAAGCCTTTTCACCCTGCTCATCATTATAGTGACCATGAAAATGAATTTTTAAACCCGTAGGGGCTTTCATATCTGACTTGAAATAGATACGCACAGGTTCAGAATAACCTGATACTTTTCCACGACATTGATACACAACGCCCTTTAATTCACAGTTCATGTCAGAATTAGATAGCAGTAAATTCTGCCTACAAAATTTTGCAAACGCCGATGCTGTTTGCATCGTTGAGCTAGGCGTACAGGCCTGCGCCAAGGATTGTCGCGGCAGCAATAAAGTGTAGACAAACAAACAGATTAAAATAATAGTTTTCATGTATCTATTCTATATTAACCACAAATCGCGTAAAAAACGAATACGAGGTAGAAAAATGAGATCTCAGTCTAAGGTAATGAACCCACTTATTTTAACACTCTCTAGCCTATTAATTTCTTTTGTTGTTGTCGGGCTAGCCCACGCTAACGAAATTAAGTACCCAGCTATCGCCGAATGCGAATCGCAAATTCAAAAATTGGCGAGCGTTGCCGATCAAAACAAAAAGCTAAATCAAAGTCTGGATTTCATCTGGGGCCAATGGATGAAGGAATACCCTGAATGGGCAACCTACCTGGCCTACCCTGGACACGATAATCGCTGGAGCGATCGTTCCATGGCGACAATCCAAAAGCGTAAACACTTACCAAAGTGTCACGAACAGTTGCTTTCAAAAATCAACGCTAAGAAATTAAATGAGCAGGGCAAACTTACGTTAAAACTGATAACAAAAAAAATTAAAACCCAACTTGAAGCTACTGTGTTTCCGTCTGAGTTTTTAATCGTCGATCAATTGGGCGGAGCTCATATGGACGTCGTGGATTTAATGATGAGTGCTCCAAAATTGACTTTGAAGGACTATGAAGATCGCTTGGCTCGATTGGAATCGTTTCCTACGTACGTCGAACAAACGATGGCTCTTTTAGAAGAGGGGCTTAAGCGCAAAATTACACCGGTAAAATTTTTGATGGAGTCGGTGCCAAAGCAGTTCGATACCGTTCTGACCAAAGATGCGAAATCAAATCCTATCTATACAGTTTTTGCGGACATGCCTGAATCAATGGATGCCGGGGCCAAGACAGCTATGATGGCCCGCGCAGAAAAATTAATTTCTGAAAATGTCATCCCAAGCTTAGCAAAACTAAAAACATTCATCGTGAACAAATATATTCCAGGTTGCCGCACAGATATCGCTATAACTTCGTTTCCAAATGGCGACAAGTGGTATGAATATTTGGTTAAAGATCACACCACAACGAACTTAACAGCAAAGCAAATTCACGAGATGGGTTTAGCGGAAGTAGCTCGTATCAACAAAGATATGGATGCTGTTCGTGCTAAATTAAAATTCAAAGGAACTAAAGCTGAGTTTCACAAATTCATTCAAACAGATTCACAGTTCTTTTTTACAAATCCAAAAGACTTGATTAGTGAGTACCGCAGTATTGCTAAACAAATTGATCCAGAACTACCACGTCTATTTTCAAAAATGCCCGAATTGCCCTATGGTGTTCGCGAAATGCCGGCCTACAAAGCGGCTAACTCACCGACTGCCTATTACTACGGCGGTAGTTTAAAATCAGGACGCGCCGGATATTTTGAAGCTAACACCTACAATTTAAAATCACGTCCTAAATGGGAAATGGAAGTTCTAACAGTACACGAAGCTGTTCCAGGACATCACTTACAAATCTCGATCGCACAAGAACTGGGTGATTTGCCAGAGTTCAGAAAAAATGAAGGCTATACGGCATTTGTGGAAGGCTGGGGATTATACTCCGAAAGCCTGGGCGACGAAATGGGCTTATACAAAGATTTGTACTCTAAATACGGCCAGCATTCGTATGAAATGTGGCGCGCCGTTCGTTTGGTAGTAGATACAGGTATGCACTCAATGGGTTGGTCAAAACAAAAAGCGCTAGACTACTTCATGGACAACATTCCTAAAGATCGCCTGCAATCGGAAAACGAAATCGATCGTTATATCACTTGGCCAGGACAAGCTTTGGCCTACAAAATTGGCGAGCTGAAATTTAAAGAAATGAAAAAACGTGCGCAAGATAAACTGCAAGCTAAATTTGATATTCGCGAATTTCACAAAGAAGTTTTGGGCAAAGGTGCTTTGCCGATGGATATCCTAGAAGAAGAATTCAATAACTGGTTAGCACGCAAGCAAACCAACAAATTAAACTAAAGGAAGTTACAGATGAAAGCATTACTTACGGCAATCCTATTTTTAGTTTCTATTGAAACGTTCGCAAATGGTTTAGGTAAAACCGTTGTGTATAAAGAAAAAGACACGGAACTAGAAGGCTACATAGCCGAAACACCCATCAAAAAGAAAAAAGTTCCTGGATTCATCATCGTGCACGATTGGATGGGTCTATCAGACGACAACAAACAAGAAGTTGAAAAACTAGCCGACAAAGGCGCGGTGGCTCTGGCTGTTGATATCTACGGCAAAGGTGTGCGACCAAAAAACGCAGACGAAGCGGGAAAAACAGCAGGGATCTACAAAAAAGATCGCGCACTTTTAAAAGAACGCATCAAAGCTGGCTATAAGTTACTTTTAGAAAACAAAAAAGTCGATCCAAAGAAAATCGTAGTGCTGGGCTACTGCTTTGGCGGCATGACGGCTTTAGATTTAGCTCGCACAGGGGCTGACCTTGCGGGTGTTGTAACGTATCACGGAAATCTAGATTCAGTCGACCCAAAGGAAGCCAAAAACATCAAAGCGAAAGTGCTAGTTCTTCATGGCGCCATCGATCCTTATGTTCCAGCAACTCAGGTCGATGCCTTTCAAAAAGAAATGGATGAAGCAAAAGTGGACTACCAAATTGTAAAATACAGCGGCGCGGTTCATTCATTCACAAATAAAAAAGCCGGAACAGATATTTCTAAAGGAGCTGCTTACAATGCCGTAGCAGACGCACGCGCTCGCAAACAGTTTGATTCATTCATTGCTGAAATTTTGGCTTTGTAAATTAAAAGTATTCACCTAAACAAATAAAAAAGGGAGCCATTGGCTCCCTTTTTATTAACTCTGTAGATTCTAGAACTACATTCTAGCTTTGTACCAGCATGAAGGACGTAAGCCTACTTCGAAGCCGCTGGCCTTCGTACACGATGTCATTGCGGCTTGTTTTTCTGCCGCGATACCTTTTTTACCACCCGGTAATTTTTTACCAGGAACTACATGATCGTTCCAACCCATTGGACAAATAGCGCCTTGTAGATAGGTGTCTAAACGACATTGTGCTTCTGGGTGACCAGAATATGTCGCTCCAACAACAGATTGGCTAGGCGTGTGTAACTGCGGGCTGCCACGTTTACTGAGTGACGCTAAAACATCCGCCAATGCTTCTGATGCCGTCACCGTGCGATAGCACAGATTCTGATCAGCTTCCTTAGTCCATACTTTATCACATTCGGCTTTAACTTGAGCCGATGCGGTTGAGCGGAAGACTTCGTTTTGCTTTACTTGGTTTCCCCAAATTTTACGAGAGCACACTTGAGTTGCATAATAGTCAGATTCACCTTCATTTGCTACCCAATCCATACCAAGAATTGCCGCCAAGCCTGTTTGCGCAAACGGAAAACCAGCCAAGTGATGGCCAATTTCATGGCAAACGACTAACGCGATCCCATCTTTTGTCATGGACGGATGACGAGCTAACCCACCTGTGATCACCACTTGCCAGCTGCCGAACATTTTTTTCGCAAAGGCATTGGGTGTGTCGCTACCCCATTGCGCATTGATATTCAAATTTCCACCTAACTTTTTAGCGATAGGTTTGTAAATCGTTTCAATATTCTTAACGATCTGTGTGAACTCGACGGGCTCCGTTAACGGCGAGTTCGTAGCATCATTCAAGTCGATGGGACCTGACAACTCCTCTGGAACAAAGACCGCATGAGCTTGAAAACTCACTAGTAAAGATATAGCAATAGCTATCGATTTGATAAAACGAGACATATTCCCTCCATGATATAAAAAACCGAAAGTCCTTAAAAATACCCCTTGGACAATCGGCATGTATGAAATCATCATGCGCGACTTATCAACGTGTCTAGCTTTTTTTTAAGCGTTTGTTTGAAAAACGCTTGAAAAAATGAATATTTGCCTTTCCTGTTGACCGTTTTGAAAAGTTGTAGTGATAGTCAGCTTATAGATACGATTTGTTGGAGGATTTATGAAACTAGCTATTCTTGTGCTTGTGGGCGCAGCTTTGTCTCAAGCGACTACTGCCGAGACTATTTGCGGCCGCGTAGTCAAATTTGAAACGCTAAAAAACTCGACACTTACGCTGGTAACGTTTGATTCTGGTAAATTTGTGAAAATGGTTTCGGACGATTTTTCTAACGGCAAATGCGAGTCGGCTTTAACGGGCGAGCTTACACTTTGTGTTGAAAAAACTGCCAAAAGTGAAATCTACCAGTACTCTTCTATGTGGAAATAGGATACGTACCAGTCCACGATGAACGAGGATAAAAAGAAACCAATCCGCAGAGAACCTCCAGAGGGTGTCACCTTAGAAATGATGGTAGAAGCCCTGGTCGCCAACTACGGATGGCAACGCCTAAGCGAAAAAATCCGCATCAACTGCTTCATAGAAAACCCCAGTATCAAATCCAGCCTAAAATTCCTGCGAAAAACCCCATGGGCCCGAACAAAAGTAGAACAACTCTACATCTGGCGCGCCAAAACCGGCTGGGACCCAAGAGACAACACCAAATAAGGTACCAGCTCCTAAAAGTCCGACGCTTCGCACTCGAATCTGAGGACGTCGACGGAGGCGCCTACCCTCGCACACCTTTTGCTTTTCTCTACGAGATGCCGAGATGTAAAACGATACTTCAATCAGAATTTCCCTACAATATTTCCGCGCGTTGTATAAACCAAGAGTGGTTTACCCTTCCGATGAATCGAGTTTGGAATATCATGTGCGAAGAACTCACATATGCCATTAAAGATAAAAACTTAGTTGTACACAGCTTTGTTTTAATGAGTAACCATTTCCACTTGATTGCTTCGACTCCGAATGCAAACATCAGCTCATGCATGCTTCAGTTTATGCGCCGAACTAGCCTTCGTCTCACTCGTGAAGGAAATCGCATCAACGAAACTTTTGCCGGACGCCACTACAAATGTATTCTTCAACATCCAAATTATTTTTTAAACGCATACAAATATAACTATCGGAATCCCGTATCGGCTGGAGTTTGCACGCGAGTTGAGAGCTACCCCTTTAGCACTTTACCGATGAAGCTGGGATTGACTGATATCAAATTGCCTTTAGCCGAAGACACCACTCTAAAAAGCGATTTGAAAGGAACTCTCGAGTGGCTGAATACCGATATAGATCCACTTAGAAAAACCGCACTTCGATTTGGTTTTCGGCACCAATTTTTCAGATCACGAATCAATAAACATAATAAGCAGCCTATTATCAGCATGACAGATCGAATTTAGAGAAAGAATACACGCTTGACTCTAGTTCCTATACTGTTGCGACCTTTTAGGAGCTGGTACCTTTTAGGACTTTGACTCTGGTTGATGGGTCGTAGCCGCCGAGTGCTAGGTTTTTACCTACAGTTTTGTGGTTTTCGTCGGAGAGAGGCTTTACGCCGTTGGCTGTGATCCAGCGGTTGTAGAAATTGAATAAGGCGCAGGCGGCGATAACGAAATAGAGGCTGCCGTCGTCCCAGCCGATTTTTTTCAGGGCTTGGATGTCGGATTCGCCTGTATCCGGCAGATTTAAAGTGATTTTTTGTACGTACCTTAAGAGAGCTTTTTCTTTCTCTGGTAGCGCTGATTTTTCCATATCATTTAACACCGACATTACAAAATCATGATCGTTGTACATGGCCCCCGCTACCGCTGCATGCGATTTCATGCAGAAGTCACACTTGTTTAAATACGATGTATAAGCCGCGATCAATTCACGAAGCTTAGGCTCAATCGGAGCTTCTGTGTGCATGATGCCTTGAGTGAAGCGCGCTAAATGAATCGTATCCTCAGGACGATAGTTAAATAAATGCCATATTGGCCAAGGTTCGATGCCCTTTGCCTTTGTAGCATTAAGCAGATCTAAATACGGTCCCGGTTTTGGATTACTCTCTACATCTTTTAAATAAATAGGCGGTGCTTTCATGAACTCAATCAAAGCCAACTTCAGAATTCAAAGCAAGCGAATTTAATTTCAACTGTGCGCAAAGTTGAACATCACTGAATTTCCAGTTTTGCCTTTCTTAAAAGCGCAATAACAAGCTCTGAACGACGGGTTTGTTTACGCCCTACCTTCTGGCACAAATAAATTGGACACGACGCAGGTTCATTCTTCAAGTCAAGCTCAACTAAATCGCCAGCATCTAGCTCGGGAAATACACAATGCCTTGGTAACACAGCAAACCCGACGCCTTCTTTTACGGCGTGAATTGCACCGGCCAATGTGCCTATATGTAAAACGGGTTTAACTACATTAGTCTTAAACGACTTCAGCAAACCATTCTTCTTCATCCAGGTAGAAAAAAATAACTCCCACCCCGGATAAGAAATAAATCGCGCGTGAGTTAAATCTTTAGATTTAAGCGTTTCAAAAATTTTCTTATCTGAAGCTAAGCACGAATACACTTCGTCCGAAAACTTATCAAAGCGCAATTCCGGAGTTAGTTTGTCGCCTGTAATAAAACCGAAATCATAATGACCCGACAAAATTCCGTCTGCTGCTTGCAAGGCCGGTGTTATATCGACCTCAAACTGAATATCAGGATACGTTACAATATCATGTACGATTTTTTTAAAATGTGGGGTCCACTGACAGCTCTCGGGCATGGCATAGCGAACTAAGCCTTTTGGTTTATTCGTATACTCAGTGACTTCATCACTGAATTTTCCCAGCTGATCAATCACCTCTTCAGCATAGATCGATAGCTTAAGTGCCACCTCTGTTGGAATTAAATCATGACCATGACGTTCAAATAACTTTTTCCCAATATCAGATTCTAACTTTGCGATCTGTTGGCTCACGGTTGGTTGAGTGATCTTTAAGTTCCGAGCCGCCATAGAGAAAGATTTACTTTTTATAACCTCTAAAAATATCCTGAAATTTCTAGTGTTTATATCCATAGTAAACTCCTATAATAAGTATATAAATTTCGCCAATTCCAAATTTCAAGTTAGGTGTTTATAACCGTTCTTGTTCGGACGCAATAGCATAACAACAATAAGGAGTTTATTATATGAAAGCATTAGTTTTAGTTATCAGTATGTTCATGGCTCAATTTTCATTCGCAAGTGTGTACTTAAATAAAGCGACGGTTGTATTAAGAGCCGGCCAAGAAGCGCGTTACTTCGCAGCTGCTAACCAGTTTGATATCATTAAACTTACTCGTAAAGAACCAGGAAACATCGCCTACGTTCTAAAGCGTAGTCATTCAAATCCACGCCTTGTTATTTTTAATGAGATTTGGAAAACAAAAGCAGATTTGGACCTACACTTAGGAACTCCACACATGGCGGCTTTCTTTAAAAGCATCAATTTTGATCCGGCTCTATATGTAATTACACCAATTTCAACAGGCATAGTATTTACACCGAAATCAGGAGTGAATATTAATTCATTAGTTATTGAAATGTTGAAATTAGAAGGACAAGAAAAGTAAATCTTTAAAATCATAATCCAGTAAGCCGCATGGTTTACTGGATTATTCATTACTTTTTAAATTTTAATTTTAAGTTCTGTTGCATATAGAACAGAACCTTGTACGAAGATGCAGTTGCACCATATTCACTGCATGCTTCATTCGTGCACGACGCTTTTTCTAATTCGGCGGCCATCAGAATATTATTCGAAAATTTCAAAGTAACCATCAATACATCATCACCCGGTTTGACCATACCATTCAATTTTAGCGTCACGGCCTGACGAGGCCCCATCAATTAGCAAACTCCAATTTCCGACTTGCTTTCAAGGTTGCGAATTGTAAACTATGATAACCAAAGGATTGGTTTATGAAAATAGCTACAAAGCAGATAGGACAAGGCTCTCGACAGGCTGCCCTGGTACATGGAATTGCTTCGTCGGGAACATCGTGGATGGAAGTAGCCCAAATTTTAGTGGATCGTTACGATTACACGGTAATTATGGTGGACTTGCGTGCACATGGCGAAAGCCCAAATATGAAAAGCTACCTCATTCGTGAGTTCGCTCAAGATCTGAAAGACACACTTCCAAAAGGTCTAGATTTACTCATGGGGCACTCATTAGGAGGACGCATTGCTGCTGAAGCCGCTGCGTTTTTGCAACCCAACAAATTGATATGTCTAGATCCCGGCATCAGAATGAAGGAAATTTATAAACTAAAATTTATAAAAAATCTTCCTCTCTTCATTCGAAATCGCTTCCCAATAACCCCACCCGAAACATCCACGACGATGAACACACTGATTCATGAGTCGCTCTCACTGTGGGATTCAAAAATGACCAGCGCATTGTTATCAGAGGGGGTCCGTCTTGACTTCAGAGCCCTGTCTCCGACCATGCCAGCAACGGTCATTCTAGCCGATAATAGTTTTGCTGTATCAAAAGAAAAAGAACATGACTTGAAACTCGTGGGATGGAGTATTCGCCACAAACCAGGTTCCGTCCACGAAATGCATTGGCAAGACCCAGAAGGAACCGTCGCTATGATTTCTGACCTACTCGGGAATACTCAGAATCTCTACACGCAGGACGTCACCCGAAACTAAAACCACCGAGCTATCCAAGGTAATCCGATCATCCAAGATCATGTATTGAACCGATGACAACGGCACACTTGCACCATTACGTACGATAAATACACGATTAACTATTTCATATGGTTTAAGATTAGCGATCACATACGTTCGCTCTATAGTTCCCACTATTCCAGTCGATAAACCATCTAGTACAGAGCCATAATTTGAACTACAAATAGGCTCCGAAACTATTCGATCGGCAAAAAGAGTTCCAGCAAACA
Organism: Bdellovibrionaceae bacterium UBA2351; assembly: GCA_002344565.1. Classification (GTDB taxonomy): domain Bacteria; phylum Bdellovibrionota; class Bdellovibrionia; order Bdellovibrionales; family Bdellovibrionaceae; genus UBA2316. The sequence goes on from DDTZ01000084.1 coordinate 24,172, forward strand.
AATTGGCGTAGTCGGTCCCTAGAGATTGAGTTTTAGCATCGCTAATGCACGCATTGTCTTTATGAATCAAATTACCCATAAAGAATTTCTCTTTACCAAACAAACGCTTCGCTTGATTTAAGATGGCGGTTTTTATGGACGCCTGTGACACTTTCGCATCACGAATCAGTGGACGATTCGTTTCCGGATCTTCAGAACCTGAAATGTAGAACTCGCCAAAACCACGATAGGGTGCTCGTTTAGATTTATGGTGCACACATGAACCTGGCACTAAAATCATATTTTTTTCGCGGCGAAGATACTCTGCGAAATCAACATAGATTTTATCGCCTCGTTTAACTTCGCCTTTACAAATATCATCTGAATCGATAGCAAAATTATAAAACGCACTCCATGTTGGGGTCACTCGACATCCCGTAACGACTGCGTTGTATCCCCCCGCTGCGGAAGCTAAATACGAAGCATAGCCGTGAATGACCTTATCATAGAAGTCCTTTGGGCACGCTAAAGTCTTCTTATTGTGAAGTTCCTCGAGCAAATTCATATATTTGTCGTAAGGCAATGGGTTGCCACCATTGTCGCCGCGATTTCGCTTCTCAGTTACACCATCGTTGTTGTAGTCATAGGAAATTTCATACCGTGCGCCATAGATATTGAAATTTACGGCATCGTTAACAACTTCTTTCTCGATCGTTTTATCTTGTAGACTCCCATGAATGTACATACTGCGACAGGCGACACGATTTTCTGTCGTATCATAGTTATTCCAGAAGGACTGATCATTTTCGTCACTAATTAACAAGACTCCCGCCATATCATTCTTTTCAAAAAACTGATGCGGACCGCGATCATGTAAAGCCAATAGTAAATTGCACAAACCCTGTTCACGACGTGAGCCGTTTGTTTTCGCTGAAATGGACAAGATATCTTCTTTTAGTTGATTCAACTTCGCTTCGATATTCGACTCACCCGGAGTGAATTTATAGCGATATTTATCATTTAGAAAATGATACTCTCCATAGGAATAGATACCGTAGGTTTCGTTTGGCTGTGCGTTTAGAATGCGGGCCTCTTCACCCGTCGGCTTAGAACCTTCTTTATATGTCCAAGATTTATAACTAAAACCCTGCAAATTTAAATCGTCCCCACTTTGTCGCATGACCTCTGATGTTGTGATTATTTTGATTTCCGTATGAAACTTTTTGAGGGGTTGAATCAACGAATTCAAAGACTGAGACAGCCGCTGGTGCACTAGACGCATCGATTTAGAATTATCGACAATTAATAAAATTTTTACTTTTTGATCGGTCGGATTTGACGAACCAGAAATCGGAATATTCACAATTCTCGTGAACAAATCACTGCCCGTTTCTGGAAGTGCCGGTTGCTCACCATCACCGGACCCCGGATTTGGAGCGCCAAGGGAATCACGATTAGTATCATCTGCTACATTGTCATTTCCTTCGATACCAACCGCTCCACTCTGCGCACAGTTAGTAAACGCAACCATTACAGGAATAGCAATGATAACTAAGCTCAAAAGAGCCCTAATCCATGACTTCATTATTCCCCCACCATTACATACAAATCGAACTATTTTTGGATGAACTTTAATTGTAGAGAAATTCCTTAAAATTACTAAAAAAATGATTTTACCGTCTCATTTTGAATCATAGGAACTGGCCCCTTACTCTGCGGCTGGGAATGAATACTATGTCCACAAAACCCTGAAAAAATGGGTATTTTTGAATTCACTATCTCTTTTATTTATTTATAGCGTGTTTGCCTAAAACAATATATCTGGCATGTCTTAAAAAGCAGCGCAGCTCGAATATTCGAATAGATGTTCTCTAAACAGAGTCCGGATTCCCATATTAAAGATTCCGGTTGTGCGTATCATTAGGATTTCAAATCACATTTAGGTGCCCGATGGGAGTCAGGCTCCTGCTGGGCAAAATCAAAGCCCCAGTTGGCTCAACAGAAATATACTACTTGAACCGCAGAGTAAGGGGCCAGTTCCTAAGTTTTTTGAAATCGGATCGCCACGGACGTATTCAAATTTAGTTTTTTAAAAGTTTTCCGAATGCGTGAAACTGTAGGCTCATCTTTAACAAAGTACACTAAACACATGTCCACAGGATGTCTTTCTCCCCTATCTTTTTGACTAAAAGGATCCTTATCCGTTCCGTATACACAGGCACCAATCATGCTACCCTCAACTCCTGGTATTTTATGCACAACGGGATCCAAAACCACTCGAAGCGATTGCACCTCAGAGTAGTCAGACGCATAGGTCGACAACGCAAATAAAACAGGAACAAAAAGTAATTTTAAAAACGAACTCGTAAGAGCTCCACGAACACGATCAGCTCCTGGAAGACGCATTAAGCAATGCAAACCAAAAGATTTAATTTCTTTCATCATCGTCTGCGCGCTGATTTGTTTTCCTATATACATTTCCATAAAACCTCCTGTTTATATGTTTAGAGATCCGCCATGATCTCGCTGATTTTTAATTTGTTTTTAAAAAAAGAAAACTCTGAATCGGTCTCTACCATAAAGGAAAAACCCATCCCTTTAAAAATATAGCGATGGACCTGTTCGCCTTTGTTTATTTCAATTGAGATCACGTCCCGCATCGAAAAATCGACATCTTTTATGTATTGAAGAAGTTTAGGCTTAGAGCTTAAAAATGTAATTTTTGGGTCGTATCGTTTCTTCATACTCAATATGTAAATTATATGTAGAAAACTTTCAAGGGTAATTTACATATTAATTACATATTGAGGTAAATTTAGACCTTAGCAGGGATCCAGGGCTATTTAATAGCCCTTTGCTTGCGTTTATCCATAATAAATGACGCCAATATGGACGATCCAATTAAGAAGGCAATAATAAGCAGCGACCACGTAATCGGAAACTTGCCACCGAATAAACTATTTAGATAGACCATTTTCAATCCGACAAATATAAGTACCGCCGCTAGCCCATATTTAATATAGACAAATCTATCCATCACTCCCGCCAACATGAAATACATCGAACGCAACCCCAAGATGGCAAATATATTACTTGTGAAAACAATTAATGGTTCTTTTGTGAGCGCAAAAATTGCCGGAACGGAATCAACTGCAAAAATAATATCCGTTAACTCCATAAATATAAGAGCCAAGAACAACGGAGTCACATATGTCAGGCCGTCTTTCTTTATGAAGAATTGTTGACCTTCGATCTGTGGGTGGATTCTTAAAAATTTCTTAAGCTGACGTACGATAAAGTTCTTTTCCAGATCTTGATCTTCGGTCCCAGCAAAAAACATCTTCGCACCTGTAAAAAGCAGAAGCACTCCAAAGAAAATAACGACTGCGTGGTATTGCATCAGCACGGCACCCAAAGCGACAAAAATTGCTCTAAAGATCAAAGCACCTATTATACCCCAGAATAAAACTCTGTGCTGGTACACTTTAGGAATACAGAAATAAGAGAAAACAACCGCGAATATAAAAATATTATCAATTGCTAGTGATTTTTCGACAACGAATCCGGTGAGAAACTCTAAAGCTACCTGCTTAGCCGATTCACTTGGGTCAAAACCGGGAATGGCCAACAATCGAGGGTCATTGGCAAATGTCCACTCACTATATTTATAAAGAAACAAATTGAAAACCATTGCAAGTGAAATCCACACAGCGGTCCAAATCGCCGACTCTTTAAATGATACTTCGTGGGCATTTTTATGAAAAACTCCGAGGTCTAACGCCAAAACCGCTAAAACGAAAACTATAAATCCTGCATAAAACGGCCAATATTCGACAAATGGAAACAGTGACATAATCCAACCTTTCAATATGATCTCGCACTATCGACTAAAATTTTGCATTGCTCAAATAGATAAATATATAAAAATACATTGTTTTATACGATGCATTCTTTTAAACATCACTTTATGAACCCATGGATCAATTACCACCACCTATTCTATTTTAAAGTTATCGCCGAAGAACAAAGCGTATCCAAAGCCGCTGAAAAATTGCGCTTAGGACAACCGACGCTTTCTGCCCAGCTTAAACAATTCGAATCCTCCATTGGGGTCACCTTATTTGAACGACAACATAAAAAACTTTTTCTAACTGAAGAAGGGAAAATTGCGTTTGATTATGCCCGTACTATTTTCAAAATCGGCTCGGAAATGTATGAGGTTTTGCATGATAAAATTAGGCCGACCCGACTTTCCTTGTGTATTGCCTCACTTGACAGCATCCCTAAGCACGCTATTTTGGATCTAACTAAGGCTGCCATTAAGATTTCCCCCTGCCAAATCACTTTACTAGAGGGTAAGTCGGATGAGCTGATGCGTGAATTAGCCGCACATAGGGCCGATTTATTGGTTACTAACTTTATCCCGACAGCCATCAATGCCAAGGGGCTACGTCACCGATCAATTGCAAAAAACAAAGTTTCTCTATTTGGTTCGCCGAAATTTAAAAATTTAAAGAAAAATTTTCCCGCATCTCTGTCTGACCAGCCCGTACTTTTACCAACGTACGATAGCAAAATGCGATACGACATTGATCACTGGAGCCAGCTAACGTCGGTACACCTTGATGTATTAACCGAAAGCCAAGATATTGCCGTAAAAAAACTAATGGCAACGGACGGAATGGGATTACTGCCCGCTGCAGCTCATACAGTATCGAAGCAGATTCGCACTGGGGAATTAATTGAAATTGGAAAACTTCAAGGTGTCTACGAGGAACTCTTCCTCGTCACAGCTCAACGAAAAGTTGCAAATACAATCGCCAATGAACTATTCGAGAATTTTTCACTGCAATAGACTTATTTATTCCGTTCAGCCGCATGAGAGTTCACTGAATCGACCGGACGATAGACGGCTTTTTTCATAGCCGGCGTAAAAGCTCCTTCATCGGAGGTTAGACGACTTGTAGATACACGCTGAAATCCTTGCGCGGATGCATCACTGCCACTATTCATACTACCAATTGCCTCTAACGTAGTAACGACACCTAACTTAAAACCTACTCCAAGACCATCTGCTGCACCTTTTTCATAACCTACGACAAGGCCCTCAAGTTGGCCCTCGGCCTTACCTAGAATAAATGATGCCATTATATTTTGAGAAAATCCTTTTAAATATCCCATTTGATGAGCGTCTCTGATCATTGTCGGCGTTTGATCTACTATTTCTTTTGCCACTAACAATTGTTGCTGCAGGAACAAATTAATATCTACCAATTCTTTTTCACGAACTTTAGATAGACATAGTTTTAAACTTAGATCTAGCACTGAACTTTTATCTTTGTTCTTTTCGCCCTCGAAGGTCAGGTCAAATAAATTTTTATTTGGTGGATTTACTACCGAAACTTTGGGCTGTGTAAATGTTGGCTGAATAAATGCTTTGATTCGATGTTGTTCAGTTGTTGCAACTGCGTAAACATCAAGGCCGTTACCATTTGCCTTTTCTTTAAAGTAAAACGATTTAAAGACAACACTATCTTCTGATACTTCCGCGAGCTGACACTCTTTTACGCCCGCTAGTTCTCCAGTAAGAGGCGGGTTATTTGATTTCAAACCAACGATTTCGCTGGCCATCACATTTAAAGCTAACGTTAGAAAAAGTGTAGAAACCAAAAGCATTTTCATTCACTACCTCGTTACCTTTCTAATAATACAAGATAGCCGCCAAAAATGGTGAATCAAAACGAATTGATTTTTCAAAATGAGACAGTATTTTGATTTTAGGCGAAACGCCCCTTCAACAGAGCGCGTAGATTGTAAGTGAGTGTCAAAAAGCCCGGCACCTTTTAGCGCCGAGCGAAAGAGAAATGTAACTTAATTATAAACTAATCAACCGAAGACGGTGTGTTTTGCGGAACGTCTTCTTGAGGTTGAGCGACACTTGCTGCGTGAGACGGCTTAATGATAATATCAACACGTCTGTTTTGCTCACGACCAGCTTTGTTTTTATTTGTCGCAATTGGTTTCTCAAAACCATAGCCAACAGCCTCTACTTTTGAAGAATCCACAGTTTTATCGGATACGAAGTAATTAGCTACGGCTTCGGCTCTTTCTGACGAAAGCTTTTTGTTCAATTCGGCAGCGCCAGTTGAATCGGTGTGGCCTTCTACTACAATGTCTTCAGGACTCAATTGGCCGATTACGTCTTTTACTTTGCTCAACACTGGCAAAGAGGCCGGTGGCAAATCGGAACGTCCTGGCGAAAACCTCATCGCTTTTAGACGAATAATCATATTGTCGCCTTGACGGTAAACGTCGGCTTCATTGTCTTTAAATTCTGAACGTGCGTGCTCAAAAACTTGATTGAATTTTTCGCGAGCTTCCAACTTAGCTTTTGCATCTTCAACCGCGCCGAACTGAGCACGTTGTTGTGCTAGCTGCTGCTCGCGAGCTGTTACCTGTGCTTGCGTTGCTGTAACTTGAGCTGCGGTCGCAGCATTTAATGCCGCAGATTCGTCTAGCTGTCTGTTTCTATTTTCAATTTCCGCTGCAATCTGTTCTGGTGTACGTTTTTTATTTTCTTTTGCAGTTTGTAATAATGTCATGGCTCTTTGAGCACTAGAGATGGCAGCTCCTGATGCCGCATTAACTGCGTTGGCGTCATGACGATCTGTTTCAATCGTTTTTTCAGCCACTTCATATTTCTCTTTGGCATCTTTTAGGTACGTCGGAACTGCGTGTTTCGCACCTTGTTTTTCCGCACTATCGATTAAGTTTTTAGCTTCACCTAATTTGACATCTTTGATGCTTTTTAGTTCAAGATCTATGTAGTCCTGCTGAAGCTCTGTTAAATCACTACGGTCAATTTTCTTTCCGGCTTCAATTTTTTCAGTGTATTCTTTTAAATCTTTATCTAAATCCACGCGATCATTGTGATATTTAGCGGCCCCCGCCGCCATTGCTAGTTCACGTGCCTTTAGAACATCAGCTAATTGCTGGCGTGACTGCTGAGACACAGCGTGTGCGCGATCTAAATACGCGCGACCGTATCCCACCGATTCCAGAATTTTTTCGCCGTTTTTACCTTTAGCACGGTACGCCTTCGCTTCTTCCATACTCTTTTCAGCTTTTTTGAAGTTTTTAGGAGCTAAGACATCTAGGTTTTGATTTCTAGCGGCCTCCACTGATGCCGTCAAATTATCGACTTCTGCCGTTGGATTAGCAGAGGCCGGCATAGCGGTTGGTTTAATATCATGGGCACAGGCTCCTAAAAATAGAGCCAAACCCGTCGTGATTATCAATTGAGACCATCGTTGCGATGTCATAGATCCCCCTTAAGAGATTGTTAGTTTATGATTGTCAATTGACTGTAAAAGCAAAACTAATGCCTCATTTATTTTTTCTAATGATTTATAAAGACAATTAACAAGGGGAAAAAATTAAATATTGGGGCGAAGTTCCCACGCTAGGGAACTTTGCCTGAATTTCTAGTGACTATGCTTAGGGGGTAAAGGCATCGGTGTTCCGATACCGACTAAGGCGCCACATGCGGCCCCTAATAAAATTCCTAAAAACACACCGACAAATAAAACAGCTCCGTGGTTTATACCAGTGGACAACACTAAACCTGGCAAGGGTAGTACTTGCATACTAACCAACGAAGCTAGAAAAAAGAAGAGCAATGCTCCGATTCCGGCGCCGATGATGCTACCACTTGCCACGGAAGTACGTCGACGTTTGATAAATGTGCGATCAGACCCAACCCACTTTCGACGGAAGTAAAATGGCAAACGTTGAAACGCGTGTTTCGGAGTTCTTTTAGCTTGAAGGTGCTTTTCAGCTTTTACAAGCTCGGCGTGAACGAATGACCAGTTTATAATTTGCCATATGTTCTGCACATATTCTGTCCGCTTACTATGATAATCCAAATAGTAGGCATGCTCCCATAGATCAACTACAAATATAGGCGTAAACCCAGCCGCCAATGGATTTTCATCATTCCTACCAGAAATGATTTCTAAACCGCCCGTTTTAGATAGCGCCAACCACAACCATCCTGATCCAAATAACTCGTTCGCTTTCAATATAAAGACCTCTATGAAGTTATTTAGCGATCCAAAATTATCATTTATTTTTTTCACTAAATATTCAGACGGCCTCATATTTCGAGCGGGAGTTAGACAGTTCCAAAAAAAACTATGATTCCACGCCTGGTCTGCATTGTTAAATATTTTTACTTCATGCTCCCATTGTATTTTTTTTCCAGACCTTAAAACGATATCTTTTAACGATAGATCTTCATAAATCGTGTCCGGAATTAAATCATTTAGCCGAGCGATATAATTCTTATAATGTTCACTATAGTGAGTCATCAACGCGTGTTCAGAAATTACCGGTTCTAGAGCGTTAGTGCTGTAGGGCAAGGGGGTTAACTGTATAGCCATTGCTAAACTCCTTGTGGTAAATCGGCTGATTGTTGATAAAAGTATCAAGAAGGGCGTTGAACTTTTCAGGCTGTTCAATATTCACCATGTGTCCCGCACTGGCAACTTTAGCAAAGTGACAGTTTGTAATTCGTCTTGCCATTGAGTGATTTACGCCCCAGCTTGTTACCTTATCGTCAGCACCAACAATAACCATTGTTGGACAACTAATCTCTTTTAAAGTCAGCGTACTATCTTTACGTGAGGCCAATGCTCCGATCACCATCATTACGTCGTTTGGATCATTTTTTAAAATCAGTTCCCGCACGTAGCACTTTAATTCTTTCTTTTCATCACTTTTAACATCGGATAACACCATTTTAGAAAAATCATCTGCGAATTTCTCTAAACCTTCGCTACGAATTTTCTCTAATGTTTTAAACCGCTGATCTTTGATCTCATTCGCATCCGCATCGGCACGTGAACCAACCAAAACCAAAGACTCGATCATGTCTGGATATTTATGGATGAATTCCAGAGCTATGTAACCACCCATTGAGTGCCCACATAGAACTACTTTTTCAATTTTCGCTTTAGATAAAAGCTCATGCAAATCGTCGACGAAGTCTAAAATCATCCAGGGCGTATTACCCTTTGGACCACTTCCGTGCCCACGTAAATCCGGTGCCAAGACGATTCGTTTATTTTGAAAATATTCAATTTGCGGTTTCCAAATCGAACCATTAAAGGGAAAACCATGTAGAAATAAAATCGGTGAATTCATCTCGCCCCCACCAGGAACTAACGCAACACGCGTGCCAGAGAGATGATAAAGAAATGATATTTGATACCCGTCAGAACACAGTGCGACTCCCTATTTACCCCAAGGTTATAGGGAGTTATGCACCAGAAAAACTATTTAGTCTTTGGTTTCAGCAATGGCTGGTAGACAGACCAGTAACTGCGCGCAGCTAACACGTGCAAGACGATCATGGCGATCGGCATGATTAAGTTCGTAATTCCTGGAGTCATTACAGCGTGGAATAAAAATATCTGAATAGTGATTGGCGCTAAAATGATCAACGCCAAAGGTGCAAAAAATCCGGACAGCACCAACGCTCCACACACGGTTTCCGTAACTTTAAGGAAGGGGAAAAAATATCCAGTTGATAATAGACCGGTCATGAATGGCGCAATCGATTCATCTGGCGGTGGCGGTGTCACAAAGAAAAAACTCAAACCAAAAACAAAGTAAATCAATCCAATAATATATTTCGAAACCATTGAAACTTTATCCATAAGACCCCCTTTTTATGTTCAAATTATTTCACACTCCGCATCGTTTACAATTCATTTTTATAGGTACCCAAAGGATTTTTTAGAGGACCAGGTTTAGGGAAAATTTCTTTACTCGCTACATGATAATGGCAGAATTTCAGTAGAGGAAATCCATCCATGAATAAAATTATCACCTTACTATGCTTACTTAGCATAAACTGTGCGTTTGCTTTACCTTCAGCATCGTCTTTGCAACAGTCGTCTCGTTGGGAAAAAGTAGTTATTCCCAACGCTAAATGTGGACGTGGACATGACTATACTGTTTTTATTCGACGTCACTCTCCTGAAAAGCTGCTCGTCGAGTTTATGGGCGGCGGCGCCTGTTGGAATAAACGAACCTGCGTGACGTTACCTACCACTTGGGTTTACCCAATGATCGAATTATCCCAATTCAGCATATTAACATCCGAAACTAACGAAACTAATCCTTTCAAGGATCATTCCAATGTTTATTTTCCATTTTGCACAGGAGATGTTTTCACCGGCGATCGGATCAGCAATTATGACGGTACTAAAATATATCACTACGGATACCGCAATATTGTTCTCGCTTTAAAACACTTAAAAGAAAAAAACATCATCGAATTTGATCAAGTGAAAGATTTGATCGTTTGGGGCGCTTCCGCTGGTGGAATCGGGGCCTTAACACACGCCAAGCGCGTTGCAAGCTATGCTCCTGAACAGGCTAAGAAAACACTGATTGCCGATTCACCCGGTCTACATTTTGGACCGACCTTTTGGGAAAAATTTGATACAGCGGCTCAAAAAGACTTCAAGATGGCATTCAACAGCGTCCAACTCGATGTCGATTTTAGCGATGGCTTCGTAGCCCGCAAAATGGGTCCGGTATTAGATCACTACAAAGATTGGAACATCGGTTTTTTATATAGTGTTCGAGATTGGACCATGTCTTGGTTCTTCGGAGAAATCTCCAAGAAAGAACACGAAGCCCTACTACTCGGGCCCGAAGGTCTGCCCGCGATTGCACGTAAACATGCTAATGTTCACGTTTGGTTAAATCAATCCGATGAACATCGTTTTCTATTGAAAGAAAAGACCAGTCAAATGTCATCGGACTCAGGTCAAACGGCCATTGATTTTGCTAGCGAAGTCTATACGTATTAAATTATAATTTCATAATCGGATATCGATTATAGCGAGTATCCCAAGACGAATGTTTTTGATAGAAAAAACGAAAACGTTTATTGGGATCCTTCGCAAACGAATCATCCTTTAATTTTTCATTAAACTCTGCTTCGATATTTTTATCTTCTAACATTTTTTTAGCGACGTCCTCGGCGACGTAGTCTTCCATGTACTCTTTCATTTCAAAAAACCGATTAAACATACCCCAGAACACAAACGAATCCGGTGCCAAAGGTTCCAACAAGTGAATGGCGATCATCGCATTTGGTTGCTGAATCGGAACAAAGAACACTGTTTTGGGAAACTCAGACTTTTCTTGTTGCCATTCCCCCTCTAGAGTCATCGTCTGACGTCCTTCAAAGGAGCCCGCAGACAATTGAGTTTTCGTCGCTCGGAAAACCTTCACAATATCAGGCAATGGTTTTGTCCATTTTTCATATTTGATTCCGTGAACATCCAATTTACCTTTAATCGTTTCCATTTCAGAACTAGGAATAAAGTATCCTTTTTCTGGAGCCGTAACAGACACCGTCGGTGCCAATTCCTCATAAAATGGAACTTTCCATGTTTCCGGTTGATCGGTAAAGTACCGAATAACATCAGCACCCGAGATTTTTGATTTTGTAATAGAAAACTTATACCCACCAAAATCAATAGTTTTAATTTTTTTAGTATGCTTGAATGCTACATCTATTTTTTTGCCCGCTAAATTCTGTTTATCAATTTCGCGCGCGTGTTTTGTCCATTCGGCGCCATACTTTTGCGCGATTTCCAAAGATGACAATACCGTATCGTAATGAACTTTCACGCGAGTCGCATAGTCTTTCCATGAATGGGATTCAACTAGTACACCAATTCGATTGCGAACATACCAATATCCGTTGGCAAAACGCGGTGGCGATACGTTACGAGCAAATCCAGACGTTGGTTTGTCATGATCTTCAAAACTTGGATAAAATGGCAGTGCTTGGCGCCCGCGGTAATGCATCTTTTGCATGAGTTCCGTTTCGTATTTAGTTCCTGCAGAATGCATGGCACCGGTTCCCTGATTTTCAGTAGGTGTCGTGATAATTCCAACTTCGGGTTGAAAATGAGCCCCATCCGTGACGTGCAAATCTAAACTTAATATCGGATCGTGCTCGTTCCACAATTTATTCAAATCACGCATTTCGCTCGTGTCCACCTTAGCAAAGTCACGATTCATATTGTAGTTTTGCGCTGTTACTCGCCAGCCCATTTCTTCGGGACCGACCTGGTTAGGACGATTCCATTTTCCAAAACGTTCGTGACCGTCTAAATTCACAATGGGAACAAAGACAACTTTTAAACCCGCAAACGGATCCGGAGTTAATTTTTTCTCGAACACGTTTTTCATCATCAAGAACACGGCGTCTTTACCATCTATTTCACCAGCGTGAATTCCCGCTTGAATCCATACCGTTGGCGCTGATGTTTTCACGGACGCATCGTGAATATTCATATACCACAACGTACGACCTTCGGGAGTCACTCCATAGGATTTACACTGAACACGCTTGGGATATTTTTTCGCAAACCCTTTGCACAGAGTTTCCGTTTCGTCTGCACGTCCGGTTTTAAGCCAATTAGATTTTTCAGCAATTGTAGTTAGATCCTGAGCCCATGTAAGTGATGAAACAACGACGATCGAAGTAAGAATTATTTTTTTCATGGGGTTACGGTAAAGACAATACGATTGAGCGTCAAGGAACGGTTGCGAAACCGAGTTGCCCAACCGCATCGAAGACGCAAAGCCTTGCGTTTTCAAATACTTAAAAAAATACTCAACTATTTATTACACAGTACTTTACATAACACAGTACCTAGCATACTATAGTAGCTAAGAACGAGGACGACATGAACGCACAATTTAAAAAGGGAGTTCTGGAACTTTGCGTACTCACCATGATTAGCCGCAAGGACTATTATGGGTACGAACTAGTCGAAGAAATCTCGAAAGTCTTAGAAATATCTGAGGGTACGCTCTACCCGATTTTAAGACGACTGACTGATGAAAAGTATTTTGAGACCTACCTTCAGGAATCATCGGAAGGCCCACCCAGAAAATACTATCGAATTACGAAATTGGGTAAGGACTCACAAAAAGATCTTTTGAAACAGTGGTCAGAATTTAACAAGCAAATAGAAAAATTAATCGGTAAAGGTTAAGGACACAATGACAAAGCATGAATTTTTAAAAACATTGAAGGCAGAATTAGAAGCCAATCAGATTAGGAACGTCTCTGAAATTCTTCAGGACTATGAAGAGCATTTCAACCATGGGCAAAGCAAGGGTAAAATGGAAAGCGAAATCGCAAGCTCGCTTGGCTCACCGATCGTAATTGCCCGCGCCTACAAAACAGAAACTATGATTGCCGAAATCAAAAATGAAGACAGTCAGTTTCGCTGGGGCCTGGCTCTGAACGTGATCTTGCGGCTTTTGGTCTTGGCTCCATTTAACTTTATCGTATTATTTATTCCCGGTCTAATTATCTTTTCTTTAGTGGTCGCGGGCTGGTCGGTCGCTTTAGGATTTGGGTCTGCTGGGTTAGGACTGGTTTGGTACATTCCTTCGATGATGTCAATTTCATCGACCTTCTGGATGGGTTTAGCAGGAGTCACTGGCGCCATCGGTCTACTGGGGATGGCCCTTATTGGATTCATGATTATGTTTTTTATAACTAAACACGTTGTTTTAGCTTTGATCAGCTACTTGCAATGGAATTTGAAATTTGTAATGGAAAAATAGGAGTATCACATGAGAACGTACAATTTATTTACACGATTTTTTGTAGCTGTAGTGTTCACGACGATCACCTCACTAGCTGTAGCCGGTTTCTCTGCGAAACAAGCGTACGACGCAGATCCAGAACTACTCGCCAAATTAGAAAACAAATACAACGTACAGATCAACGTTACCGGAATGGGTGTTTCTGTCACCGACAGAAACTCACGAACAGAGACTCAAGATCAGTGGGAACTTGCAATCCCAGCTAAAAAATTGGTCATTAAATCGTACTCTGGCGATATCGCCATCAGAAGCTCTAACGATAAAAAAATTCGCGTGATAGCTACTGGAAAATTAGATACAGCAAAAAGTGAAAAACTATTAGAAATCACAGAGTCAGCGGACGTCGTGACGCTAAATGAGCCAGAAAATGCGGTAAAAGATCTTGAAGTCCGCATTGAACTACCGACCGCATTTGCCCATGACATAGAAATTGCTTCAGTGAGTGGCGATGTTTCGGCGGAAAACTTGAAAATTAACTTAGCTGATGTAAAGACCGTATCCGGTGGAATTACATTCAACCGCTTAAATGCGCCCAAACTAAGTATAGAAACTGTATCGGGCGACGTGGAAACTCATGATTCATCTTTTAAGTCAGTCAACGGTAAGTCGGTCAGCGGTGAAATTGAAATTGAAAATAAAGAATCGGCGGAAGTGAATTTGAAGTCGATCTCTGGCGACGTGAAACTTAAATTACCGAAATCAACGCCGTTCGCGTTTAATTTAAACACACTTTCGGGTGATATTAAAAATTTACGTACACCAGATGAAAATACGAGCAAAGCCGCTAAGCTGAATATTAACATCAGCACGACCAGTGGCGATATTGAAATTGAATAGACCTTTACTTTTTAATCAAATGCCAACCGAACGACGTTCGCGTTGGCTTTGATACCTGGCCCGGCTTAAGTAAATCAAAGGCGTCCATAAAGTCAGAATCTAAACGTCTAGAATCCACTTCCCCTAAAAAACCGCCATTCTGACTGCTACTGCATATAGAAAATTTCTTAGCTAACTCTTCAAAAGACTTTCCCGTTTCTAACATCCTCTGGATGTCTTTAGCTTCGTATTCATGCTTTACTAGAATGTGGTAGGGCTTTACCTTCATACCGACTAGTATCCCATTAACGTTAAAAACCTGTCTATCTGTTTTTCCTGGACGACTCGTATCAGATTGAGAACCCGCTTCAAATTTCTAGTTAGACTATCGATTGTATATTAACCTAAACCAGGTCCAGGCGAATAAACTTCCCGCCTAGACTCGTCTTTGCTAACTACTTAAAAAACCATATAATAAAACATATATGAAACTACTAATTTTATTTCTACTTTTGAGCATTAATGGGTTAGGCAAAACAGAAACAAAGAAGAATCCATACGCAATTCCCGGCATGACTGCCAACAAAGATGAACTATTAAAATTTTTGAGAGAAGAGTCTCCGAAACAGTTCTGCGATGAAAAGGGATACTTTATAAAATGCTTCGACATCGTAGAGTCGCAATGCCCAGAGGAAACTCAAACCAGTTTCGACGGTTGCAAGCAATCTGTGATTGTCCCTGAAAAATTTGATGTATTGGAAATCGAAGACTACTCGGCTAAATTAGGCGAATGTGTCGGAATCGATTTAGAAAAAAAATGGACAGAACGCAAACGAGGATCAAGAGAATGCAAAAAAAGATTTTAAGAATCGCTTATATATCCGCTTTATTCATAGCTCAACCGAGCCTCGCTGCCTATGAAACTCAGTGCGGAAAGGACCCCGCGACAGCACAAAAAAAAATGACTCATATCCTTAGATCACTCGCCTGCTCACAAGCTAAATCCATTGGGGATTGCGAAAAAGCGGCTGGCTTAGCACCGGCAGCTGTAGCCGTAGCCGGAACCGCTGGTGCCACAGCCATGGTAAAAGCCGCTCAAAAATTTCGTCCATCAAATATTGCGGGTTGTAAATTTGGTTACGCTCCCTATACTCCGCAAATTCCCTTTTTAAACTTGTTCCGAAGTGAACCGGCACATGCTAACTTGAAAAGTTGCCAATTGATGCAAGTTGAAACCAATTTAACGTCTAGCACTCGACAAGCATTGATGGAAGCTGATGGCCAGATCGCACGCCAGACAGCCGAAATTGCCAAGCAAACAAAGACAATTGAAGCCTTGTCCGAAGCTACATCTAACGCAGAGAAAGCCGCACGCGAACTGAAGGCGGCGGAAGCGGCCTACTATGCCACCGACATACAGATGAAAGATCTTGCCGACTCCATCGAAAAGGCACGTATTGATATCAAGAACAATACTGCGGCGATGGAAGCAATGGATCCGAACTCTTCTAAATATAAATATATGAAACAAGAAACAGACGCATTACGCGCCAAACGCGCAGATCTAATGCAAAAACTTTCGGCGAGAAAAACAGTTGTTGGTATGCCGGAAACCCATCGCGCGCGATTGCAAGCCGCTTCGCAAGCCAAAGCTCAAGCCGAATCAGCACTCAAAACTGCTGAAAAATCTATGGGAACATTATCGAGTCAAGAAAACTTACTTCAAAATCAAAAAAACAGGCTAGCCGATTTAACTAAAGCAAAAGAAGGTTATACAAAGGCGCTAAAGCCAGGCGCACGTACACTAGGATCACCAACGGCCACCGCAAATGCGGTTGAGGCAGTTAAGGCTGTTGGCGCTATTTCTGAAGATCATGCAAAGAACTTACGACATTTAGACTTCCTATTAGATACTGCCGAACGCCAAGGTATATTAAACGCTCAAAGGATGGCAACCTCGACCGCGGCCCGGGAATCTGCGCGCGCAGCAATGGCCGCATTAGGCAAGAAAGCAGTCGGAAGAGTCGGCCTTAAGGTGATAGGTGGCGTTGTACTCGCTGCAACTGGCCCAATCGCCATGGCGGCCGAAGTGGGTATTGAACTTGGACTTCTGGGCGCCGAACCGACGGATGCGCATTGCCTTGATGACAGTATGGACAGATATGAAATGAGACATTTAACGTCATTTACACAAAAAAATAAATGTAAGGCGACTCCGGTTATCACCAATGTCGCAGAATTTAGAAAGATACTCGATCTACCTGCCGACGAACAGCTTCGTTATTTTAACAACGATGTCTTTTGTAAGTGGCTAGACAACGTTTACAATGTCCACGCTCCGAAAATGAATGTAACGTGCCAAGCAAACGGCGCACGATACGAGGCTCCTGGTGGCAAATTTGTGCAAATTAAAACGGATGAAAATGGTGCTCTCAAACAATATGATTCCTATGGATCAGGAACGGAAAACGAGGACTTTATGCACTCGATCTATTTCGCAAAGAACGGTAGCCCAGAATATTTAGGAATTTTTACCACTCACCGCCAATATTTAATGGAAAAATCCTTTGATGCGAACGCATTTAAAAATAACTTCCAACAAAAGTATAATTTTAACAAACCATCTCAGGGAGCTGTGGGACTTCAGTACGAAGACATGAAACTCAGCTTCGCAAATCAAATGCTGGCAATTGCAGAGATAAAATCATGCTGCAATCCGCAGTCTCCATCCGTCGAAGATGCGACCTGCTATAGTCGGTACGGAATTAAAGCTGGAACTGGCTCTTCATCTTCGTCCGAAACGGCCACTGGAACTGGATCGCAAAATAAATAATTACGTTTTTTCTTCTAGCCGACGCTTTACCAAATACATTTTTTTGTAAAGCGATCGGTACCGTTTACTTTTTCCAAAACAGGAAAATAGAAATCGTTTAACCCAATCAGCGCGTATTAAATAGAACATTAGGAACGCTATCGCCAGCGTTCGGCAAACAAACCAAACGATATCCATTATCGGAGTGCTTTTAAAAAAGTGAAACAGCACCATAAAAACCAAACTCAAAAAGAAAAACGGATTTGTCAGATCTTTAACAGCATGGAGCACGCTGGATGAGGTTGTAACCTCGTTTTGTTTTTGAAACATTTTTGCACGCCAGTCTAACAATTTTTTTTCATCTAGTGACCACTCATCAGTGCCCGATTCTGTTTTAAGAACCAAATAGCCTAACAATCCTTCTGCAAGAAGGATTTTAAAAATCCAATACGCAATAAAAACTGCATATATGTTTACAGATGTGTAATAACTCATTTCTTTTTGAAAAAATTCAATCATCCGGAAAAAGTCGAATCCATAAACGAGCGTATAGCCAATGGCAATTTGTATGATACTCCAGCTTACCAATAAAGCAGAACCCACCATCATTCCCAGAATAGATCCGCCCAGCAGAACAGTGCCAAACCACAGTAAAAACCCCTGTATAAAAATCGCAATCATCGGTGTAATTTTTTTCCCAAGGGGCGATAACGTCTTTAGAAGGGATACAAGCACTGACGTGTTAAAGACTTGAATCGGCGGCGCATTTTTTCGAATCATCATCGCAAGGCAAATATACAATTGATAGTAGGATAAAAGTGTTCCTGTAAAAGGAATTTTAAATCCATGCCCAACACTGCCAAAGACAATTTCGACAAGTGCCAGATGCGATGCTGATTTAATTTCTAAGTCCTTAGGAAGGATGTTTTGACTGCTACCTTGATTCATAGTTCACTTTGAGATAACAATTTATAGAACTCGGTCCGAATGGGAGTCAATTATGAAAATTCTTTCCGTAAATGTTGGAAAACCTAAAGTCCATCACCTAAATGGCATTGCCATGGAAACATCGATGGCCAAAGACTCCCAAAACCAAATTCATGTTAACAAAAACAATATCGAAGGCGACGAGTTCAAAAGCCCTAACATTCATGGGACTATAGACGCGGTTGTATACGCAATGGATAGTCAGCGTTATTCGTTTTGGAGTCAACTCTGTGGTAGGAAATTACCACTAGGAACCTTGGGTGAAAACCTCAGCGTCGACAAACTGAATGAAGGTGAATTTTTCTTAGGTGATGAATTTCAATGTGGCGGAGTCGTAATTAAAGTCACTGGCGTTCGCTACCCGTGCAATCGATTAAACTTTGTTACAGGTCACTCAAGAATGCGCGATGAGTTTTTAAACCAAGACTCGCCTGGAGTGTACTTTGAAGTGATCCACCCTGGAACGATAAAGCCGCAAGACGACCTAGTTTTAAAAAAGCGCTATCAAAATGAAATTTCAATTCTAGATCTTTATCAAACTCTACGCGCGGCTGAACAGCATACAGCGTCTAACAGCCAAATTGATAAATTATTAAACTCGCCATTCTTACTTCAAAAATACAAAGACAGACTTTACCGTTTCACTGGGCAAACAAAACCCAATTAACCTGGGTTTTGAAACTCATTCGAAAGCGGCTCTTTTTCCCAACGACTAACGACAACAGTTGCCACCGCATTTCCTAGCAGATTTACGGTTGTTCTAGCCATATCCATAAATTCGTCTACCCCTAATATCAACGGAATAGCCTCTAATGGCAGACCAAATGTAACTAAAGTTCCCGACAACACCACTAACGAGGCTCTTGGTACGGCAGCCACCCCTTTTGTTGTTAACATCAACAATAACATCATCGACAATTGTGTACCGAGAGGCAAATCGATATTGGCCGCTTGAGCTACAAATACGGAGGTCATGGCTAAATACAGTGTCGAACCATCCAAGTTAAAGCTGTATCCTAATGGTAATACAAAACTAGAAATGCGATCAGGTACCCCCATTTTTGAGAGTGATTTTAATGTATCAGGATAGGCCGACTCACTCGATGTGGTAGCAAATGCTAATGCCAAATTAGGACGAATCTCGCGAAAGAAAGGGCCCAGTTTAATTCGACTCCACTTAAGCGCCGGAATTAGTGTCGCTAAAACAAAAACAATTAGAGCAAAATACAGAACACCCACAAGTTTTGACATTGGAATTAAAATACTTAAACCATGCTCTCCAATTGCGGCTGCCATTGCGGCACCGACACCCAATGGCGCCATTTTCATGATGATATCTGTAAATTTAAACATGACTTGATTCAGGCTTTCACAAAAAGCTAAAACCGGCTTACCCTTATCGCCCGCCATTAACGTCGCCGAACCAAAAATAATCGAGAAAATAACGATCTGTAAAACATCGCCTTTCGCTACCGCTTCGACAATATTATTAGGCAGAAGGTGTTCGATGAAAACGGC
Source organism: Bdellovibrionaceae bacterium UBA2351 (assembly GCA_002344565.1). Taxonomy (GTDB): domain Bacteria; phylum Bdellovibrionota; class Bdellovibrionia; order Bdellovibrionales; family Bdellovibrionaceae; genus UBA2316. The sequence continues at coordinate 43,997 of DDTZ01000084.1, forward strand.
AAAACTCATTTCAGCCTTAGGCAATGCCGTTGCCACTGTGCCATCTGCGACCTTCATCAAATTGATGCCTTTGCCTGGTTCAAAAAAGTTAACGAAAAACAATCCGATAAACAAAGCGATCGTTGTCGCGATCTCGAACCAAATAATCGACTTGATTCCAATCTTACCCAGACTTTTCATATTGCTGGCAGACCCAATACCAACAACAATTGACGAAAAAATCAGAGGAGCGATAATACATTTAATCCCGTGAAGAAACACGGTACGAATCGGTTTTAATTCTTTCGAAAACTCTGGGAAATATACGCCTAACAGAAAGCCTATAACCAAAAACAAGAAAATCCAAAAGGTAAGATTATTAAACTTAAATACCGACGTCAGCGGTTTAGCGCGCATGATTCCCCCTCGAAATAGCTGAAGCTGAGGGTCTACCTTAGATGCGCCAGCAAAGCCAGCGCTTATTTCAATTTAATGTTTATTTACGGCTATTTAGCCACTTTTACGTTGTAGAATTTTTGACAGCTTAACTTCTGCTGGATGTTCTGGCGGAATTTTAGAACCTCGAGAGCCAAGGCCCGATCTTCCGCCGAGACAAACTTGTTTCGTTTTTGAACTTCAACATGAATCGCTTTTTCCGGGCCAGACCATTTATCCCATAGGTACTTCATTGCTCCACGAAAAGCCTTTGTTACCGAGCGACTCATCGACAGTAAAATTTGCTCCTGATTCGATTCACCGGCATTACTAAAGTTTATACTGGAGCCCGCGTTCGATAAATTAATTTCTTCTGCCACCATACCTTTATAGTGAAGTTTTACCTGATTTGCTAACAACTTCCCGTCCCACTCAAAATGCTTTTCTTTAAACCAATCAGGACTAATACGAATTTCGCTACGCCATTGAGCCCATTCTTCCGGAGTCATTAAATCGCGAATCTCTTTAACAATCGGGTCTTCCAAATTCTCAACAAAGTATTTCACTTTTTTAGACGTTTTATCTGGTGGTTCAAACTTTTCCGGGTCTTCAATTTTCTCTCCTCCTGAAACTTTAAAAGGATCAGCAGGATCGAATTCTACTAATTGATAACCGGATAATTTCAATGGAATACTAAAGCCACGCATTGCAAACTGGGCATCACCAATAATTGGAAATAGATTCTTTAACGATTTCCCAGCAGCACGGCGTCGCTTTATCTCACGAACAACCGCGTCTTTAGCATCTAAACCAAGTTCATACGACGACATCGAGAAAACGGCACCTGCCAATGGCCCTTTTGCAACCTTGAAAAACATCGAGTAAATGTCACGATTGATATCACCCATTCCGCCATTGGGTGAAAATACTAAGACTACCTTTTCGTTGTCTTTCGGATTCGCTTGAGGCTTGCCTTCCAACATGTAGGCGCCTCCGATTGGAAAGCCTGCTTGCCCACGCAATCTATAAATAACATTCTTTTTAATTTCCGACGCCACAATCGTTGCTGCATATTTTCCATCAACCAATACCATATGATTCGGGTTAGGTTTAGATTCTGGCGGACGATCTTTTTGCGGAATCGCTTTCAAGTCACCCTCCGGCCCATTACACGACTGAGTCGCATTGCCTGAATTAAACATCGCAAACGATTTTCCTCGTTTCTTAATACCTGCCAATAATTTTTGATGATTTAATCCGACCGAGTCGACAAGTTCAACAAACACTCCGGCATCAATCATTTTCTTAACAACGATTCGCGCGGCCTCTTTTTCCGTAAATACGCCTTTGTCGACACCACCAATAATTTCAACTCCGCGTTCATGAGCAGCAATAATAGCATCTGCTAATTCAATCATATCAAAGTCGTAAAAATTAAAAAATAGCCGATCGCCTTTGCTCATACTGTTGACAAGATCAACCATTACTTTTCGCTGATCTGAAGGCGGAATGATCTTTGACTCTTCATCATCTGGATCTTCATAGCGGGGATGATTAGCTAAAAATGTTTCTTTAGTGAATGTATAACCGACTTTATCATCCTTTATGAGTAACGGCTGAGCGATTGAAACATTAGATTCTAACTTTTTTGTTAGCTCCTTATTTTCCAATACTTTATTTAGAATCCCAGTAAACAAGGCTTCGTCTAAAGCTTTTTCGAAATGCGGTTTTGGACGAGTCGCTATACTTCCCATACGCGGCGGCTTCGTGCTGTTGGGATTCGGGCCTAAATACTTTTCAACTTCTTTCCAGTTATCCTTCAACTGCGCTAAAATAAAAATAATCTTAGTTTGAGACAATAGGGGCGGGTTCGGATTACTCTTTGTTTTGAAGGCTTGATTGATAAAGGTGTACAAGGGTATGTCCTTCATCACTCGCAACGATAAATCCAAAAGATACTCAAGCTCTGCAGGATTCGTAGTAATATCCATGTTTGGCTTGAAAACCTGTTGGCGTTGCAGGGTCTCGTCAGCATGAGCCACAAATGCGAATGACAGCTGTATAATTATTAGACACATAAGCGTCTTAATTGCTTTTAAAGTCATGGCTCTACCTTTCATTGCGTGCTAACTATTTAACAAAGCAATAGGTATGCCCCACGCTAACAAAATCCTAAACATCGAACAGGACATTTCTATATTGGCTTTGACGGTTTCAGCCCTTGTCCCGAGTATTAAGTGTTGTCTTAGACGATTTATAAAGCAAAAATCAAAATATGAACTTTTTTGATGTCATCAATAACCGTCGTAGCGTTCGCCGTTTTACTGACACCACAGTACCCGACGAAGTCGTCCAGAAAGCACTGGATGCTGCAACTAAAGCACCGAATTCGTCAAACCTACAGCCTTGGGAATTTTACTGGTGTAAATCGCCTGAAAAAAAAGTGCAACTTGCCGAAGCCTGTCTTTTTCAAGGAACGGCGCGGACGGCAAATCACCTAATTGTGGCTGTTTCACGAATTGATACGTGGGAACGAAATCGTGATCTAATTATGCAAAAGATGCAGGCTACCGAGCCACTCTCGAAAGATCTGCATAACTATTATTACAAAATTATTCCCTCACTCTATCGCCAAGATCCTTTTGGAATATTCGCTCTTGGGCGTTTTCTGATTTTCAACATCATGGGATTATTCAAGCCGATTGTACGAAGACCTATCTCAAAAAAGGATCTTTTCGAGGTCGTTACGAAAACGACAGCATTAGCCTGCCAAAACTTCATGTTAGCCATTACGGCTCAGGGTTATGGAAGTTGTCCAATGGAAGGATTTGACGAAAAGCGCATCAAAAAGATTTTGAAATTAAATTCAAACGCACAAGTCGTGATGGTCATCGGTGTGGGTGCGCCCGCACCGGGAGGAATTTTTGGTCCACAATTTAGAGTGGATCCAAATTTAGTTATTCATCAGTTATAAATATTAAACTTCGATGTTTTTGAACGTGTCGATTTTTTCGTCGTATTCAAGCAATTGGCCTTGCTCTAAATCGAAGTAAATTCCCATCAATGCCAAGTCACGCTCTTTAATTGCTTGTTCAACAAACGGAAATGTTCTTAAATTTTGAAGCGACGTAATGATCGATTCAAGCTCGCCGTGACGACATAAATTTTCTTCAGATTCATTGCCGTACTTTTCAAATACGCGCTGCTTTGCGCTTTTCGCAACACTTACCCAGTTATCGACAAAACTATCGGAGCGAATTTCTTGGTTGTTGGTCATTAGAGCACGAATACCACCACACTGACGATGACCAAGAACGATAACGTTTTCGACTTTTAAGTTCACAACTGCAAACTCAATCGCCGCACTTACCCCGTGAACCCCGCCTTTTTCAAATGGGGGTACAAGATTCGCCACATTTCGAACGATGAACAACTCACCCGGAGAGGCCGACGTAATAATTGCCGGATCGACACGCGAATCACTGCAACCAATAATTAAAGTTTTAGGAGCCTGTCCGGCACTCGAAGACAAACGCTGATATAGGGGATGTTCATTCGCAAAATATTTCTCGCGAAACTTTCTAAATCCCGCCATCAACCGAAGAATTTCTTTTTTACCCATGCTCCAAGTACTTACCCCCAATCCCCATTTCAAGCAACGGGAATAAGGTACCAGCTCCTAAAAGGTCCAACAAAAAGGTGCCAGGTAAAATATTCTCCACATAGAAGATCCGCTCGCCATCAAAGCATCATAAATTCGCTATGGCAGAAATATAGGAGTCAATTCTATTTTCGCATGGACCTTTTAGGAGCTGGTACCTTATGGGTGGCCATTTTTTTTAGTGGAGCTTGAAGAGTTGGCGGACGCGGCGGATTTGGTGGGCTATCTCTTCTAGGTCTTGATGGAAGTTTTCAATGCGGTTGAAAGCTTGCTTTAATTCCATTTCCTTTTTGTTTTCTTTGCGAACGAAGGACTTTAGGTTCTTCATTGCCGAGCGCGCACCCTCAATCGAGAAACGATCGCGGTGTAGAAGCTTACGGATTAGGAATGCATTTTCTACGTCTTTTTTAGTGTACAAACGTTGATTGTTTCCCGCTTTTTTAGGCTTTAAAATATCGAATTCGCTTTCCCAGTAGCGCAAAACGTATTGTTTTACAGCTAGCATGTCAGCTACATCACCAATTTTAAATCCCATTTTATCAGGAATACTTTGAATCTCATTTAATAATTGATCATCACACAAGGCCGCAGGCAAAGACAACGGCTCAGATTCTGTCAGTGGCTTTTGAACTGTATCGATTGGTTCGTCCTCCACCGCTGGCGCCATGTTGAATTCAACAAATGCTTCCGGATTTTTCTTTTCAAAACGGAAAAAATCCATTTGTTCTTCATGCGAAAGAGTATTTACAGGAACATCGGGCAACGCCCCTTGAGGGTTCGTCGCTGAAATCAAAGTTCCTTCTTTGTTATCATTCTCCGTCGTCATCATCATCTTTCAAGTTAGTGTAGTCTTCACCATTCAACATCGCTCTTAGAACTTGTGATGGTTTAAACGTTAATTTTTTACGGGCCGAAATCATAATCTGATCGCCCGTTTGAGGGTTACGTCCCACGCGCTCGTGCTTCTGAGTCACTACGAAATTGCCAAAACCAGAGATTTTAATTTTCTCGCCGGTGTGTAATTCGTTTTTAATAGTGTCAAACACCAGTTCCACTAGGTCGCTAGCTTCTTTTTTTGAAAATCCGATTTTATCGTACACTTTTTCAACGATATCGGCTTTCGTCATCGTTGATTTCCAAACGTTTTGTCCTGCCATTTTAAACCCCAAGCATTTATGAAGACTTAATCAGTCTCAAATACTTATTAAACAAAATCAAGAGCTTAGAATCTTTCAACTCAGAATTTACGCAAGAGGTCTATCGGCTCCCGTCCCTTGATTCAGGGGATACATTCAGAAATGCGCAAAAGTCGATCAAACTATTCAAATACGGCACTATCATTTCAGGGTTAGTATAGATTTCCTCAGGCAACCCAACATAAGACAAAACTCGTTTTTTCCTAATGCCCATGCCTGAAACATGAAGTTCTGGACCAATCGAAAGATGATTAAACTTTTCTTTAAACAAACAACTTACCACTGGCTCTAGGCTGGGTTCCATTTTTTGTCTTTTAAACAACTCCAATGCACGCTCGTCACTGCTTCCAAACAAATATTTTTTACCAGCTATGTCTTCGGTAAAATGCGGAGGCAAAATCAAAAATCGTCCACGCGTGTACTGCCCGCTCTCTGCATGTCCAACCAGAACTTTGGATGCGGCATTAACCGTCGATTCAGAGTTCGCGCTCAAGTAGGTAGTTAAAACTGGGTACGATCCCCCCACCCCGGTTTGCCCGCCACCTCTGGCAATACGAACTATCCGAAACTCGTACCCACGGTAATTGAAAATCGCGTCTCCGATAGGCTTTGAACAATGACCTTGAAAATATTCAACTAGTTTAGTTACACGTTTTTTGCTTCTAGAATAAGAAACAAAAAACCACGTGGTCAAAATCGCAACTGCCGCAAAAAAAGGTAAAAATTCAAGCATAATTTGCAGACACTCCCTAAGATCTAAGGGCTATACCAAATTCACTATCTAAAGATTTCAATATTTGTTCTTGAAACCCCTGAACCACCGTATCAGCTAATGCCGCGTTAGCATCCTGATAGCGAATTCTTAAAGCGATACTTTTTTGACCTAAAGGCAATTTATCGCCTTCGTAAACGTCAAAAATTTCAAGGTCAAACAAGTTCACTCCCACTATCTTACGAACAGTTTTCAGGACATCGCCAACCGCCTGAGATTTTTTCATAACTAAGGCCAAGTCTCTGTCCACCACTGGGAAACGAGAGATGTCCTTGATACGCGTTGGCCGCGCCGTTTGTGGCAAGAACGCCTCTAAATCAAGCTCGGCTATACACATCGGTTCGCGAATTTTTTCGTTTTCTAAAACAAGAGGGCTGATCGACGAGATGAAACCACATTTTTTGCCTTCCACCACAAGAACCGCTGTTTGGTATGGATGGAAACAGGTTGGAACGTTAGTCAATTTATCGGCCTTTTGTTCCCACATGTAGGCTTTAATACCAAACGATTTAGCCAGAACTTGAATCGCTTCCTTGATATGGAAAATGATAGGCGCGCTACCCTCTCGGCTCCAGTTGGTATGATCTTCACCCCAGATAATTAACCCTAAGCTGTTTTTCTCAACAATGGCGGATTGAGCATTTTTGCAGAACGTTTTACCAATTTCAAACAGGGACCCTTGATTGTTACCGTATTTAATATTGTTGATCGCATTTTTTACTAAGCCCAACGATAATGACGAACGCATTACATTTAAATCCTCATTCAATGGATTTCGTAAAGCTACCCGGTCATTAGAGGCGCGTAGACCCAGCGAGTTTAGCTTATCAACTTCGCCAAAGAACGCGTCTTCGTCTTTTTTGCCCACAAATGAATAGTTAAACGCCTCATCAAATCCAACCCCATTAAGCACTTGAGTGATATGAGCCGTTTGAAGATATTTTGAATCATGCGGAATAGGTCGAGTCGCTAACGTAGGCATAGTTTCAGGGATTAAATCGTATCCTTGCAAGCGAGCGTACTCTTCCACTAAGTCCATCTCGTGCTCCATATCAAAACGGAACGTAGGCGGCGTGACTTTATAATTTCCTTCTTTAATTTTCTCTGTTTTGCAGCCCAAGCGAGTCATCCAGTTCTCAAAAACTGGCGCCGTCGCTTCATAGCCCATGCGATCAGATATCGTCTCGATAGTGATAGCAATGGGTTCCCGACGAATTGGATTTGGGTATACATCGTAGAAATCCGTAGCAACGTCTCCACCCGCCACCTGATGAATCAAATCAGCCGCACGTTTTAACGCAAACAATGTTAACTCAGGGTCGACGCCGCGAGAAAAGCGATAACCCGATTCTGTTTCCACACCCAAAGTGCGAGATGATTTTCTCACCGAGTGCGAAATGAAGTAAGCGGATTCCAAGAAAATATTTTTCGTCGAATCTTTTACACCAGAATTTTTACCACCAATAAGGCCCGCTAAACACAGTGTTTCGTTTTTACCATTTTTGATAGAAAGCTCTTCACCTGTTAGTTTTAGCTCAGTTCCATCTAACGTAACAAATTTTGCGTCTTTTTGCGGATGACCCACTATCAGTTTCTTATCTAAAATTTCGTCCGCATCAAAGGCATGCAGGGGCTGACCCAGTTCTTGGAGGATGTAATTTGTAATATCAACAACGTTATTGATCGAATTGATACCAACAGATTCCAAACGTTTAACTAACCAATCAGGCGACGGCTTGACCGTAACGTTCGAAATAAACGCACCCGTATACCGAGGCGCAAGTGTAGAATCCTCAACAACTAACGAGATTTCCTTTTTAGTCGATTTATCTTTGTTAAAGTGAGTTTCATCAACTTTGATTTCTTTTAGTGGACGAGAAAGCAAGCACGCAAGTTCACGCGCCAAACCAAAGTGACTCAATACATCGGCGCGATTTGGTGTTACTTTGATTTCAAACACAACGTCATCATAGCCATAATATTCAGCGAAATCTTTACCAACAGGGGCTGTTTCAGGAAGAATTAACAATCCGTCCACATCGCCAGGCAAACCTAATTCTTTTGTTGAACACAGCATTCCGTAGGATTCAACCGAACGGATCACTGATTTTTGAATCGCAAAGTTTCCAGGAAGAACGGCGCCAGGCAAGGCCACAACGATACGGTCACCTGCTTTATGATTTTTTGCTCCGCAAACGATTTGGTGAACAACACCATTGCCTGTCGTTACTCGACATAAAGATAATTTATCTGCGTTTGGGTGCTTATCTTTTTCTAAGATCAAACCAACGACAACATGTTCAAAGTTCTTTGCTTTGTTTTCAATGCCTTCAATTTCTAAACCCGCCTTAGTCAGAATTTCTGCTAGCGGTTCTGGTTTTTTAATATAGTCATCAATTGCGATTAGTTCATTCAGCCATTTAAGTGAAATTTTCATACGTACTCACATTACCTTTAGAATTGTTTTAAAAAGCTCAAGTTATTTTCAGGCAACAAACGAATATCAGGAATACCGTACTTGATAATCGCCATACGTTCGAGACCAAATCCAAAGGCAAAACCAGTCCACTCTGGGTATTTTACTTTCGCCGCTAACAACACTTTCGGATTCATTAAACCGGCACCGCCGATTTCGATCCAGCCCGTGCTTTTGCACAGACTGCAGCCCTTGCCTTTACAAATTGGGCATTGGCAATCGACTTCCGCCGACGGCTCAGTGAATGGGAAATAACTGGGACGGAAACGTGTTTTTAAATCAGAACCGAAGAATTCTTTTACGAAGTACGTGATCGTACCTTTTAAATCCGCCATAGAAATTTTGCGATCCACACACATCCCTTCGATTTGATGAAAGTTAGGTAAGTGAGAAATATCGCTATCCACACGGAACACCGGTCCCGTTCCTATAATTCGTAACGGAAGAGATTCAGCCTCCAAGCTACGGATTTGGATTGGGCTGGTATGGGTTCTTAAAACATTTGTATCATCTACAAAGAAAGTGTCCTGCATATCGCGCGCAGGATGATTTTTAGGAAGGTTCAGGGCCTCGAAATTGTAATAATCACTCTCTATCGATGGACCTAGGCGTAGCGAATACCCCACACGTGATAAAATTTGCACGACTTCATCGCGAACGCGATGAACCGGATGTGGACTGCCTCGTTGATGTTTTGGCGGCGGCATCGTTAGATCTAACGACTCTGTACGCATCTTTTCATCAAGCTCTTTCAGTTTAAGGTTTTCGAACAACTCGGTGTACTTGGCCTCTAGTTCCTGTTTCACAACGTTTATACGACGACCGAACTCTTTTTTATCGTCGACAGACAGCTTAGCCATCTCTTTCATGAGCTCGGTCAGAAGACCACTTTTGCCCATGTAATTAACTTTGAATTGGTAAAGCTCCTCGCGGTTTTTAGCAGCCCCAAATTCATCAATTGCTTTTTTATGAATCCCGTCTAACTTTTCGTAAATAATCATATTTTCAAAATATGCCCGGCCCGGGTTTAGTCCGCAAGGTTTTTGAACTCCCGTTTGACTCAGAGCCAAAATCCCCCTATGTTAGATGCTTAAATTATGGCGCATAAAAACAAATCCAACTACTCAGCCTACAAGGAACGTCAGGACAAAAAGGTCCACCCTGCGGCTGCCTCCAAAACAAACACAAATGCTCCTAAAAAACTCATGGGGAAACACAAAAAACCGCAAGAGATTTTTTCGCTAGAGGAAGCCAACGACCGTCTCTACGATGTTTTTCGTAATCACGACTTCAACATGGTTTCCCATGAAGAGCGAAAGCAGTTTGCCCACTTTTACCAGTTATTGATGGAAAATCAAAAAGGCGAAAACTTCACCCGACTTTTGACCCTCAAAGACGTCGCGATCAAACATTTTATCGATAGTCTTATTTTTCTAGAATTCTTTAAACCTCAATTTCCACTTTTAGATTTAGGAACTGGTCCAGGTTTCCCAGGCATCCCATTGAAAATCATGTACCAGAACGAAAAAATCCTGCTTGGCGAAGGAGTTCAACGTCGCGTGAATTTCTTAAAAACGGTGCGCGAGGAAATGAAGTTAAAAAATCTAGAAATCATTGGTCGTAACATCGATCCTGAATTTGTGTATCCCGTGAAGTCCGTCATCACCCGCGCCGTCGAGGACATTGGCAACACCATGAAAAATACGATCAACTGCTTGCTTGATGGTGGGCACTTGATTTTTATGAAGGGTCCAAACGCTGATCCTGAATTGAAATTAGCCGAGGCCTATAAAGAATGGTACGTTCTCGAAAATGATTTCAAATACTCGATTCCAAAGACTCCACACGAACGTCGTTTGATCGTGTACCGAAAAATCAAATCACCCCCGCTAGAAGATTTTGAGGATATGGACGATGATGAGTAACGAAAGTCCGTTTTTTATTTCATCGCCCCAAAATGCCAAATACAAAATTTGGGAGTCTCTGCTGACGAACAAGGGTCGAAAAAAAGAAGGTCTTTTTCTGTTATCCGGCGAAAAAGTTTTAGCTGATTTCATCGACGAAGACGTTTCGTCTCGTTACCCCATTAAATCGGTTTTGGTGCCTAAAAACTTTTCGGCCGATAAATTGGCGGCACTGAAAACTAAATGGGGCCTAGAAAGTCCGAACTTGTATTTCACCTTAGATTCGTTGCTATTTAAAGAATTGGATACGGCCGGCACCGACTTCCCGCTGTTTGTTTGTGAACGCACCAAGGATAACAGCGTTGACCAACTAAAAACACCTAGTGGTTTGGAATTGGTTCTACCGTTGACTGACCCGGCGAATATGGGCGCTCTTTGCCGAACGGCTCTTTCCTTTGGTGTAAAAACAGTTATTCTAACACCAGGAGCCTGTGATCCATTTCATCCCAAAGCACTTCGCGCCTCGAGCGGCGGAACTTTAAAACTTAATTTTATTTACCTGTCATCTAACGACTTCAAACCAAATCACGATGATTTTGGTTTAGATTTGGACGGCACTAACATTCATAATTTTGAATGGCCACAGAATTTAAGACTTTGGTTAGGCGAAGAAGGCCAAGGCTTAAAACACGCCTTCCTACCTAAGAACAAAATTTATATCCCAATCAAAGGAATGGAATCATTGAATGCCACCGTCGCCGGCAGCATCGCGATTTTTTCCCACTCGGCTAGTCACCGAAAAGACTAAAGACCTTTAACAAAGTCTAAAACGTCGTGTGCATGACCATCCGGAGACACCTTACGCATTTCTTTGATTACCTTTAAATTTTCATCTAACACAAACGTGCTACGCTCGATACCCAAGTATTTACGGCCATACATATTCTTCATTTTGATAACATCAAAAATTTTGCACAGTTTTTCGTTTTCATCTGACAGCAAATCTATTGAAAAACCATATTTGCAGATGAATTTATCATGCGATGTAGATGAGTCTTTGGAAACGCCCAGCACCACAGTATTCAATTTATCAAACTGAGTTTTCAATTTCGAAAACTGCTGACCTTCTAATGTACATCCAGGCGTATCGTCTTTAGGATAAAAATAAAGAACCGTTTTATGCCCTTTCAAATCTTTTTCTGTATAAACGTTGCCTGCAGAATTTAATACTGAAAACTGCCCAATGGTTTTACCTAGAAGCGTTTCTACAGATGCTTCAGACGCTTTCTTGGTCGCAGCCTTTTTAGAAACTGTTTTTTTTACGACTTTCTTTGTAACTTTTTTAGCTACTTTTTTTGCCATATTTTCCTTTTACCGAGACGGCGTATTTACCGGCGGTGGAACTGGTTGAGGTGGTTCTTGTATTTCAATAACATCAGGCTGGCTATTTTTCAGCAAGATATTATTTGGGTTTTGCTGATTAGATTCGTTAGTCACATCATTTCCATTTTCATCTCGCACTTCGGGACGCTCTTCATCACGAGGAGGCTTGGTTGCGTCCACTGGATTGGTTGGAAAAACAGGTTCTGCCGGAGTCTCTGGTGTACGTGGATCAATGGGCTTCGGCACGAGCGGCGGCTTTTGATTGACTAACTCGTCCTTTGCTTTCTGTTGTGCTTTTTTTTCTGGAGTTGTTTCATCGCTATCGGGAACTTTCTTTTTCTCAACGACTTGGACTTTACCCGTTAAAGGGACCGAGATCACTAAATCAGAATATGGCAGTAGGTTTTTAAGAACCTCGCCCTTAAGTACCATCATCGGATTATTTCCCTTTTTATAGCCAACACTTTGGAAGCGAACGACATTCTCGGCACGCGTGATACGAAGCCCCGCGCACTGCATCTCTTTTAACTTTGCCTCGTC
>DDTZ01000084.1:56648-59665 GCA_002344565.1 Bdellovibrionaceae bacterium UBA2351
TGCCCCTGAAACTGAAATACGACTTTGTTTTGCGACCAGTCGATCTTAGCCAACAAGTCTGGATTCCGATGTCTTTGACAGTATTCATAGATGCGAAACTGAAATTCAGAAACTTTTTCAACCTGGTACTGATCACACGAATGTTTGTTTTTTTCGGTGAGTTTAATACCTTTAGCTTGCTGCAACGCTCGATAAACTTTTCCAAACAGAGTTTTATTCGCCGACGGCCTTTCCGAGCGTATCAGCCAAATCATTTCACGCATGATTTCGTCTAGCTCTTTGATCAGTTCCATTTTCTTTTTCGAGAAAAAATCGACAGACTTTGGCGCCGTCACTTTAACAGAATTTTGTTGTTTTATTTTGCGCGTGCCCGTGCCCATTTCGGCACCATTTGAAACGCTAGCAAAAAGAAAAACAGCGGGAGCAATTATTCTAATAAAGTTATGGACAAAGGGCGTCTGCATATTGATAGTATAACAAAGCAGACACTCAATTTTAAGGAGTTTTTTATGGATGAAGTAAATATGCATTCCGCTAATCCTGTGATGAACCGAAATGATCCTTGGCGCCCACTTTACCATCCCTCAGTATCCCCTAAAATCGATATTGATCAGTACAAAAACATCATGGATGTTTTCGACGAAGCCGTCACTCGCTATGCTGATAAAAAGGCGATGACCAATTATGGACACACATTCACCTACACTCAACTAAATGAAAAAGTGAATCAGTTCGCGGCCTTCTTACAACAAGAATTGAAGCTTAAAAAAGGCGACCGAATTGCGATTCAAATGCCTAACTTACTTCAGTACCCAGTGGTCTTATTTGGCGCAATCAAAGCAGGCTTGATTATCGTAAATACAAACCCTCTGTACACAGCTCCAGAAATGAAACATCAGTTTAATGATTCCGGCGCTAAATGTATTGTTATTTTAAAAAATTACGCTCACCTTTTAGAATCCATCATCAAAGACACTAAAATTGAAAGCGTGATCGTAACTGAAATCGGTGATTTTTTACCCTTCCCAAAAAGCCTATTGATCAACTTCGTCGTTAAGTATGTAAAAAAAATGGTTCCGGCGTTCCATTTACCTCAAGCGTATGATTTAAACCAAGCTCTAGAGATTGGTCGCCTAGCCACATTCCAAAAAGTAGAAATGAACAGTTTAGACATTGCCTTCCTTCAATACACAGGCGGAACCACTGGTGTTTCCAAGGGAGCTATTCTAACTCATAGAAATATTATCGCAAACATGTTACAGATTGCGAATTGGATGCGTCCAAAATTAAAAGAAGGCGAAGAAATCGCAATTACCGCATTGCCGCTGTATCACATCTTCTCTTTGACTGTAAATTGCTTAGCATTCATGCGCTATGGAGCTCAAAATATTTTAATCACTAACCCACGTGACATTCCTGCCTTCATCAAAGATATGAAGAAAAGCAAATTCACAGTGATGTCTGGGGTGAATACTCTTTTCAACGCCCTGATGAATCACCCTGACTTCACAAGCATCGATTTCAAACCGGTAAAAGTCAGCGTTGCAGGTGCGATGGCATTACAAAAAGCGGTCAGTGAACGCTGGGAAAAAATGACGGGCACAAAAATTGTTGAAGGCTACGGGTTAACTGAAACATCACCGGTGGCGTGCTGCAATCCAATCGACGGTACAGATCGCGTGGGCACAATCGGCTTACCGATGCCAGAAACATGGATCAAATTCGTAGACGACGATGGCAATGAAACCACAAACAATGAACCGGGCGAAATCTGCGTTTACGGGCCGCAAGTGATGAAAGGCTACTGGGAACGCCCAGATGAAACAGCGAAAGTGATCGACAAAGAAGGCTGGCTACGCACCGGCGATATCGGCATTCTAGACGAAAAAAACTACGTAAAGATTGTAGACCGCAAAAAAGATATGATCTTGGTTTCTGGATTTAACGTTTACCCAAATGAAGTGGAAGATGCTTTAGCGTCTCACCCAGGTATCTTAGAAGTAGCGGCGATCGGCATCCCCGACACGCACTCTGGAGAAGTTGTTAAAGTCGTTGTCGTTAAAAAAGACCCGGGTCTAACCGCTCAAAGCGTAATCGACCATGCTAAACAAAACCTTACTAACTACAAAGTACCAAAAGTAGTTGAGTTTAGAGCCGAACTACCAAAAACGAACGTAGGCAAAATTCTACGCCGCGCCCTAAGAACCCCAACTGCCTAAGCACTAAAATGCGTCAAGGCCACAGCCGAGTCTCCTGTTCTGAGATTCGGCCACAAATTCACTCTACCTATAAAAAAAACGGCAAAAGATTTAGGTCTTTTGCCGTTTTTCATTTAATAACCGACTAAGATAAATTCAAGATACGGTTTGGCGATTCTTAAATCGCCAAACCGGAGACTTTTCATCCCCCGACACCTTTCGTATTATGCTTTTTTAGCCCACGAGTTGCAGATGCCTTCATCGGCAACTAGCGCCTTTTGGAAAAGCGAGCATTTGCCTACTTTTTTTCCGGCCTTGTCACCTGAGACGGTGTAGAAACTGCAGTTGTTGCAGAAACGTTTGTCCCACGCCGTACCTTTATCTGTTTTTTTGTCTGTTTTTGGATCTTTATCCGCGTCTGCGTGAGAATGGTGGTACGCTAGAGCGGCTGCTGTTCCTTTTCCTGGTTCTACTAGAGGAAGATCAGTGTCTTTAGCCGGAGCATCCGTTTTAGAGCCACGACGCTTTTCTTGACCGTAGGCAGACTCTTTCAACATTTGGACGGCAACAATCGAAGCCCCTGTAACTGTTACTAACTGAGAAAGAAATTCTCTCTTAGACATTTTTTTATTTAAGTTCATAACGATTTCCTTTCGTTTTATGGTTTCGCTTAAATAATTTACTTGTTTTCAATTGGTTTTCAATTAAATTTTCACTTATGAACACAACGCCAGCCACTCCTGGTCAATACTGGGACCAAGTTTATCAGAATACTGAACATAAGAATCAAAACTACGCCCAATTTTTAAATTCAACGCC
>DDTZ01000039.1:0-1076 GCA_002344565.1 Bdellovibrionaceae bacterium UBA2351
GCGCAGATGCATATTTTATTAACACCAAATTGTTCAGCCGAAGCACCGTTTCGTTCGACCTATGCAAAAATTTTGGCTCGGACAGATATTTTGCTTAGGATACTAATTTCAGCCGAGGATCCGTACTGTAACGTCAATGAAATTCGCCAGACCCTAAAGCCACTTTTTAAATTGGGTTCGCTAGGAGTGACTCCGCGCGGGGATCATAATTTCACGTTGTTCAATGGAACAATTCCTAATTACGTGTATCAGGACCTAGTTATTAGAAATATTCTAGCGCAAATTGAGTTAGGCTTGCATTAACCACTGAAGCATCTGAACCTTTCTTAGGTGTTAGGAAAGTTTCAGATGAGGAAAAAACTTATATTTACTATTATATCTATTCTTGCAGTTATGGTTTTAGGGGGCGCTAGCGTTGGGTTTACTTCTGAGGACAAAAACAATAGCTATAATTTTGATCGGTTAAATACAGATAGCAATCGTTTATGTTTTGGAGTGTGAACGACTTGGGATGTGTAGATGCCTTTATGGCCCGAACAAAAATAACTCATAAAACAGCCAATCGCTGCATACGGCGCGATATCCATTCCAAAAATTTCAATGGCCATTAAACTGCATGCGATCGGCGCGTTGGCAGCCCCGGCAAAGACTGCGGCAAAACCTACGGCGACTAGTGTTTTTAATGAGACTGGCAGCACTAGGGTCAATGCACTTCCTAATGTCGCACCAATAAACACGAGTGGCACAAATTCGCCGCCTTTAAAGCCTGAACCAACCGTTAGCGCGGTAAAAAAAGTTTTAAAGGCGGGGTCTTTCCATGATGTTTCCAAAAGCGGTTGTGTTTGGAAGGCGTCGTTGATGACCGGAATACCTAAGCCGACGTAACGATACGTTCCCTCTAAATAATACAAAATCACTAGAACAAGCCCTACAATGAACGGGCGCAGGGGAGGATAATTGATGAAACGCGAATTTAATTTCTCTATCCCGTGAGTCACAAACGAAAATGCGCGTGCAGCTAAACCAAAAACAATTCCAGCAAGTGCAATCCATAGCCAAGCTTGAATTTCAAAGGA
>DDTZ01000039.1:1441-5140 GCA_002344565.1 Bdellovibrionaceae bacterium UBA2351
CGGACCATTTGATTTTACCGATCTGAATCACTTCCATTCCAAAAACGGCACCGGCCCAGGGGGTTCCAATCGCGGCGCCAAACCCCGCGCCGGCACCAGCCATAAGAAGGCGTTTTCGTTCATCCATTTCAATTTTAAAAAATCGTGCGAGCTGATCGGATAAGCTCGCCCCCATTTGCACGGCGGTGCCTTCGCGCCCGGCCGAGCCACCAAATAAGTGAGTCAGTACCGTGCCGCCCAGAACGAACGGCGCCATTTGAATCGGTAGGATTTTTTTTGGATTATGTATTTCTTCTAGAATTAAATTATGCCCGCGCGCCGACGCGTTCCCGAAGCGATGATAAATCACGCCAATCGCCAAACCCGCTAGGGGAAGTGCCCAGATAAGATACTTATTATCATTTCGTGTCTGAGTAGCCCATTCCAATGCGATCAAAAAAACGGCGGCTGCGGTTCCTGATAAGATTCCAATTAAGACACTCAGACTCACTCGACGAAACAATTATTTACCTCATTTTAATCCGTGAACATGTTTAAAATGTATATGCAGTCTAACAAGACTTTTTTGGTGATCCTAGTGTTTTTATCGGTGATGTAGCAGATAGTGTTCGATAGTAACTGTACCTAAAGTCGTTTAATATTTAACGCCCCGGAAATAGGACGATCCGGTCATGGTATTGGGCTGGTATTTTTCGCCGCAGTAGATCCATTGCATGATCATTGCTGTAGCGGCTTGAACTATGAATGATTACGATTTGTTCGCTATGAATTTCCGGCAGACGGGGAATAAGTTCATTGATGTGAGTGTGACCCCACTGGCGAGCTTGTTCCACGGTGCGGACGTCGTCCAAATAGGTCGCTTCTAGAAATAATATTTTAGAGTGTTTAACCCAGGGACGAGACTCTAAAAATTCGATCTGTGTGTCGCCAGTGACGCTTACGACTGGGGTCAAGGTGATTTCATTTACATCTTCGCCGCGCCTGCGGGCCGCGATGATATCGTCTTGGCTGGCGTTGGCGAGACTCGTTTTTAATTTTTTCTTTTTTTCAAACAGCGTGTAGCCAAAAGACTCAATTCGATGAGTTGTCGGAAATGGTTTAACTAAAAACTGTTTTCCAATTTCGATGTCTTCATCCCCAGTGATAGGTAAAAAACGATAGCGATAGGGGAAGCCTTCAATAGAGCTCCATAAATCCATGATGTCAGTCATAGGCTTAACTAACGAACTCGGCATATAGAAATCAGGCGTTTCATGTGCGGACATCATTTTTTGAGAAATGATATAGGGGATGCCGGCAGCATGATCGAGATGGCCGTGAGTAATAAAATAATTTTGCATCGTTAGCGAGAACGGGTAGCCCTGTGAAACATCAAAACAGATTTTTAAATCCGGCATGGTCAGTGAGGTACGAATTCCTGCCAATGAATGCCCGTAGAATTTGTAATCGCCATAATTCCAGCCCTGTCCTAGATCCTTGTGCGAAGTCAGCTGGTCACCCGAAACTACTTGTTTCATTCGATTCCTCGGTTTTAAGTTTGAGTGTAGTTAATCTCAAATAAAACTTCAAGACTGGAAATGTAAATACTCACGTCGATTTTCTTATTTACGACAAAGTTAGTAAAACTCCCAAATTGATTGTTGAAGTCAATGGTGTCAGTTTTCACGAAGAAGGAAGTAGGCAGTCAGAGCGTGATTTGATGAAAAATGAAATTCTTCGGAAATACCGTGTACTTTTTTTGCGTTTTAAAACCAATGGTAGTGGCCAGCCAACCTTCTAAAAGTTTCTTTACTCATACAGCTGCAATCAATCTATCGGTGCAGGCCAGTGCAAAATAGAGCTGGATAATTCCGGAAAGCGGATTCTATATATTTACTAAAAATCTATAACTATTTGAATTAAATGGTATTTTCGGCTTCTTAAAATAGGCCTTCCTGTGGTATTATATGGCTATGAAGGCTAAGAAAATTATAGACCTACACAAAGGAAAGACTATGTCTGAAATCGAATCAACAGAATTAAATAATAATTCACCGTGGGTGCAGTCTGTCCTTAAAGAGCTTGGAGAAGCATCACCCAAATTTCAGTCAAAGAGTCAGGCTATCGACGCATTAAATTCTGAACTGACTTTTTTAGCTAAGAGCAGATCTATGTCGGTTTCAGATCTGTTAAAGTTAGCTTCGAGTTCAGCTGAAAACCATGACGATTTGGATAGAAGTCTTCGCATTAGTTCACTTCTATATTCGTTGAAAAATTCTTAAAGGTTCTTTTCGAGATATGAACAGTCGCAGGAAGCACGATTGGAATTCTTGGGAGAATTACCTTTCGGTTCACGAAACAACATTGAATAAATATATTAAAACTCGGTATGTATCGGGACCTCAACAATACACTGTCGTAAAGTTGACCGATCAGTATATTGAACTATCTATCAAAGGTTTAGTTTTAAAGTCCGACTTGGGCTCAGACGTTCAGATAAAAATTGAAAAATCTGTTGAGCTGGATATTGAATTTAAACGCCCTCAAGCAAGAACTTTTTCATACAGCTATCACGCCCTAACTCCAAAACCTAATGCTCGCAATTTGTTACGCTATTGTTCTCCACATGAGCACCGGCCTCATCACCACAAGCATGTATATCACTTGGATGGCACATATGATGTGCTGGACGTACCTGAACGAACGTGGCCTCATGTAAACGAGTTTTTAGATGAGGTGTTGAGTCAGTATTAGAATCTAATTTTATTTGCACCAAGCTTGTGCTAGGCCAAATAGAAAGCCTTTTTCTTTAAAGGCCTGTTCTTTCCAAGTGGGGCTAACCTGATCAAGTAATAGAGCCAAGCCAAAACCGGTGTTGTAAAAGTATCGTTTCTGAGGCGAAACGTCTTTGATGGAATTGAAATAATGCTTTCGATCCCGAGCTGCATATTTTTTAAAAGAATTAAAGTTATTGAACGAGTATTTCTTTTTTGTTTGTTCAGATGCCAGGAGTTTTCCAGCAGCTAAAGACATCATTTCTTCGACGTATCTCGCTGTTCCCTCTGAAATTTCATAAAATTGTTCCGAAGTAACAGATTTTGCAGGCATTGATTTGTATCTTTTGAGTTTCATTGGAATTAGACGATCGCAAATCAGACTTTTTTTGGTTTTAACGTCTTCGGCTTTTAAAGCATCGCTCAGGATATTTAATTCTTTTCTGATTTTATTTAAAAATTTTTCGTATTCAACAAAAGACTTCACATTCGAAAAATTAGTAACCTCTCTAGAAATTAAATTAGGATGATAAAGGTCATCTTGATAATTATGAAAAACTTCATGCCAAAAAATAGCAGACCAGTCGTCAATATCCCATTTCATATCTTTCATGTGAAAACGCCCAATAGAATCCAAAGCAAAAACTGAGTATGCAAAATGTTTTTCCGTCTGCTCAGAAGAATACGCACTTGCCAAATAAGCCGAATTAACTTCGGCTTCCGTTAACTTATTTCCATCTGGGTTATACCAACCCGAAGCTTTGTAAATAGCTGGGCTCCATGTAGGCCCTTTGAATTTAGTTTGGTGGTATTCCTGAGGCACGGCGCCTTTAGGATTCAACAAAAACTGTCCTTCATTAGTGAAATAAATAACTGATGTTTTAAATTCGGAAAATCCTGGCCAAACCTCTTTCGCTACCTCCCCAAATCTGAAAGCTGGTATCCT
>DDTZ01000038.1 GCA_002344565.1 Bdellovibrionaceae bacterium UBA2351
TATACGAAGTTAAAGCCATGGATGAAAGCTCTGCGGCCAAGCAAACACTGAGCTCAATTTTTAAATACCTCGTTCTAACGATCACTATTTCTGCACTCCTTCTTTGCACTACGATCATTTGGATCGCTTCACGTATGTCTTCGTCAATCTTAAATATTTCAGAACACCTAACCCGTTCTAATATGGAAGTAGCTTCATCAATCACTCAATTGAAAACAGCAGGTAACTCATTGTCGACATCATCTACTGAATCGGCCGCTTCGTTAGAAGAAACCGTGGCGTCACTAGAAGAAATCACATCTATGGTTCGATTGGGCTCTAACAATGCGAAAATGGCAGCTGAACTAGCCAGCACATCTCGCCAAGCAGCAGAGAACGGCGCAATTGAAATTCAAAACTTAATCACATCCATGACTGCGATTTCTAATTCGTCTAAAAAAATTGAAGAAATCACATCGGTGATTGATGATATCGCCTTCCAAACAAATCTACTTGCCCTAAACGCTGCTGTAGAGGCGGCTCGTGCCGGCGAACAAGGTAAAGGTTTCGCGGTGGTAGCGGAAGCCGTTCGTGCCCTGGCCCAACGAAGCTCAACATCAGCTAAAGACATCTCCTCATTAATCAAAGACTCCGTAGAACAAATCGATAAAGGTAGTTCTATCGCTGACAAAAGTGGCGGCATGCTTTCTAATATAGTAAGCTCAATTAAAAAAGTGTCTGACTTAAACAACGAGATCGCCACTGCCAGCAACGAACAAGCCGCAGGTATTGAACAAATCAACACAGCTATGAGTCAGCTAGATCAGGCGGGACAAGTAAATGCGGCATCGGCCGAAGAAATTTCAGCAGCTACAGAAGAGTTGAAAAAACTTGTCGATACAACCGTTATTTTAACGAATGACTTAACTCAAATTGTCGAAGGTAAACGAAACGAAAAAGCTTCGAATCCAAATGAACGCGGGAACAACGAATCAACAGTCAAACCGGCGTTAAAAAAAGCGGCTTAACGGCCGCACTTGAAAACGGATCACTGAACGCCAAAAAAAAAGGCCCCAATTGGGCCTTTTTTATTTTCACGATAGTCTTTTGTAAAATTATCTGCGTCCTGATTTGATTTTCAATTGTAATTTTGAAATCAAATGAACCGCCATTTTTTCCTGAACTTTACACATTTTTAGTTCGTCACGACGATATGATCTTTGTGACGGAGTTAGTGTGCCCGTTTCAAGCTCCATTTCGTAATCTAATTTAGATGAACGGATGCCTTCTAATTCTTTAGTTTGCTGTTTGAAAAGTTTAGTTACGCCACTTAGAGGAGCGACTTCAATCCACTCTTCTTTATTGCGATACCAGCTCACCATACGTAAGAAACGAGCTTTGTTTTTAGCTAATGTGAACTTAGGGAACTGAGTCTCTGTTAATTCAAGAATGTTATCGATTTCATCTAAATTAACGTTATCTTCTTCGTCTTCACCTAATAATTGACCCTTCATCATTTCTTGAGTCAATGCTGGGTCGTCAAATTCTAAGTCAAAAGCACTTTTAACTTTACCCTGGCCTTCTTCGTCTTCATCGCTATCCGTATCTAGATCCGCTTCAATTTCCATGTCTTTTTGGAATTCAGTGCCGCCACCCTCAATAGAATCAAACATATCCACCGCCATGTAACCAATCCTCCCCAGATTTTTGATAAGTTTTTATAGCCTAAAAACCAAAATGACACAAGATGGAAAGACTCAAAATTGTCACATTGAAAAGGTTTTAGACAAATGCCCCTCTAACTTATTGATCTCCTCCCCCGAAATCCCCCTAATAGAAATTTTTTCACCGTGGCATTAGCATTGCTTTGGTTTGTAGATGTAGAGAATTTTTAATCTAGGAGAGGTGTCCTATGAGATCAGTATTATTAATGGGAATTGTGACATTATTGTCAGGAATGTTCTTAGTTGCGTGTAATAACAAAGACGAAGGCAACAAAGATGCCGAAATTTCACAGGCCCGAATCGCTTATGACCGCTGCGTCTCTATCAAAGGACAAGCCTACTGTAACTCAGCTAAGGCCGGAACCCTGGCCTCGATGACTGAGTTTTATGGCCAAAGCTACTATTATAACTTCTATGGCTATAACAACTACCTAGCATCGAATCCTAACGCTGTGACTTACAATGCTGAGCAACTGAATGTGTACTTTGAAAACTATCTAAAATCCGCATCAAAAAACGATATCATGCTCATGAGCAACCGCTGGTACCAAATGAGCACAGAAATCAATACCGTTAACCCTCTATTGAACTCATACGGCCGTCGCTGCACGATCTACGGTTGCTACTAATAAACACTTACGGTGCCGATAAACGAGCAGCCAAAGCTGCTCGTACAGCCATATCGGCCTGAACTACCCCTGCCCCAGTTTGATTTTCAGAATCATCAGAAACCTTTTTAGCTGTTCCCATTAAAATCTGTTTCACCTGAGCTGGCGTAAGCGCCTTATTCACCGATTTCATCAAAGCCACTACGCCACTTACGTGCGGGGTCGCCATACTTGTCCCATTCATTGAGGCATAATTAGTAATTAAAGACACAACCTGAGATGAAACTGTTTGGCCCGCATTAAGCTGGCTTAGAAGCGACTCGCCCGTGGCTTGATCAACCATGTAGGCACCAATCGCCATTTCTGTACCGTCTTCTGTCAGCATCCCATTCAAAACGCCTGGCTCGTTATTAAATATGATAGCGGCAGCAGCCTTAGCCTCGATAGCATTCTCTACTTTTTCCACGAATTTCAACTCGCCACGTTTAATCAAAGCAATTTTACCTTCAACGTTAACGTTTTTGAAATCATCTTTAGATCCCAAACCAACATACACTAAATCACCAGTCAGTGGTCTAAATACAGTCTTGGATCCTTGCATTGCCGAACCTTTGATTTTAGTGAATGACACACCATCATTCGATACTTTGATAACGGCTTCACGACCGGAACCCAATGGAACCGACGAGGTAACGTCCACACCTGGAGCCACAACCGCTAACTCAGGACCATACTGCGAAAATTCCGCACGGTTCATTTTATTATCAACGGCACCGACCGCGATACACTCCGGCAACGCAGCTGGAAATCCCACCGTACCGTTGCCGTCATTTCCACTGGCTGCAACTAATGTGACCCCAGCGTCGTACGCCGCTTTAACTGCCATTCGTTCTGCCATCGGTGACCAAATTCCACCTAATGACATACTAATAACATCTACTTTTTGTTCGATACCCCAATTGATACCTTCCGCGATGGCGATGTTAGAACAACCATCTTCGGCGCACACACGCCCGGCTAAAATATGAGCCGTCGGAGCCACACCTGAAAATCCCGATTTTTCCAAAACTCCGGCGATGGTTCCAGCGACATGTGTACCATGGCCAATGGTATCTTTATAAGCATACCCTGTTTGATCATCACCAACGAAGTCGCGTGCATTTTCTAAATTTGGTCGAACAGCAGGATGATCACGATCAATTCCAGTATCTAAAACTAGGACACGCGCTCCTGCACCACCTGACGTTACATTCCAAGTAATACCGGTATTGATAGCATTGATACCCCACGGACGGTCTTGCTCAAAGAAGCGGAATGTTTGTTCACTCAAAATTGGTTTTTTAAAAATCCCAACCTTGAATGGAAGAGGACGTTTAACTTCTTTTTCGACAAACAAGACATCTGCGTTCTTTTTAAGAGACTCAACTTGTCCTGGAGTCAGGTCTTTTACGACTGAGGTGTTGATGTTAGGTAAATGAGCTTGAATTTTATCTACTGTCAGGGCGTAGCCTTTTGCCGCCATATAACTTTGTAGCTGAATAGAACTCTTTCGAGTTACAAGTTGCTGGTGAAGCCCGTGACTTTTAAAGGCCACCATATACCGTTCAGCGAAAGCGGTCTGAGATAAAACCATTGATACTAAGATCAAGCTCTTTGTCTTCATAAATCCTCATCCTTGGATTTGTTTTTTTAAGGCTTTCGTCTTCCAGACAAAAGCCGATGAACTAATTAAAGAAAACTAAAGGCTAGATAGCAAACTAAAAAACCGCTAGACCAGGACATTTGATTCTATAGTTTACATAAGCAGATCTTATCGAAACATGTCTTCTTTAGGATATAAGTCTAGAAGCTAGCACCCATATAGAATCTAAGTAAGATACCGGAAGA
This sequence comes from Bdellovibrionaceae bacterium UBA2351, assembly GCA_002344565.1. Lineage (GTDB taxonomy): Bacteria > Bdellovibrionota > Bdellovibrionia > Bdellovibrionales > Bdellovibrionaceae > UBA2316. The sequence goes on from DDTZ01000038.1 coordinate 4,199, forward strand.
GTCTGTCACGTAGAGCTTTTTATCACTGTCAAAATCGGCTTTTTCGGAAGCAGACGTCGGTGTTTTGTCCCCACTGATTGAATACGTTAACGGAGCCGCAAGGCCAATCCAATCGCAACCTAAAGTGAAGTTTTCCCATTGCCATTGATTGCCGATTACGAAACTACCGATAATCGCTGTAGATTTAAACGATGAACTGCTTACATCGTTAAAGAAACTTCCACTCAAATCATATTTATAATCTACAGTTCTGTAGTCACCACCTACGCGATAATAAAACGAGTTCCCAACAAAGTGTTTATAGTGGAATCCCACTTGCTTGATTTGAGCATCCGTTGACCATTCCTTAGAAACACCATTGTAAGACTCATAACGATAGCGAGTCACAGCGCCTTTGCCACTTTTAGCTTCAACTAAAATCTGTTTATTGCGATCAACAAAGTACCCAAATGTTAAGCCTTGGCCTGATACTGAGTTTGCATCTACACCGATTAGTGTATAATGAATATCGAACTTTTTATCGATACGATTCGCCTCGCTTGAATCCGCATAAATTTCTTTGGCAGATCTTTTAACTACAACAACTTCCTCTTCTGTTGCCGCTAATGTCATTGCAGAATAACCAAGAATCAAAAGCCACGATACCAATTTAATTTTTTCGCTCATACCCATCCTTTTTAGTTAGTTTTTATAAATGTAGTTAGAATTTTTAGATTTATACAACACAGCCACTGGCCAACCACTTGTACGGATTCGCCCCATGAAAACCGGCACATTTAAGACTTCATGTGGATTCGGCTTGTTAACTAGTCCGTCTATTTGAATCATTAATTTCCTAATAAAATCTAAATTGCGTGGGTCAGTTTTTATAGGCGCAGTACCTGCCGAAGCCACCACCAACTCAGACGTTGGAAATACGTTTTGCCAGCGAGTGATAATGTCTTGCTGGCCTGAATTACAACCCAGAATGATCAGATACTTCACGCGCGAAAAAACACTCGGATTACGAATCACAATATCCTTGAGCACATTGAACTGAAATGCATCTACCAGTTCACCCGACATATACCCATTCGAATGATGTCCAGAAATAACCACGGTTTCATATGCATTTCTGGCAATCGACAAAATCTCGCCTTCCAGACTGGTCGCTTGGAACTCTGGCCACAACTGGCGGCGCTCTTCACCTAAGCGATGAAGAAAGTCGTAGTATTGACTTTGACTGCTGATTCCAAACAATTTCTCTAGCCGCAGGCAATCAGTCTGGTCGTTATCTATATAACAGCGGCCACTTAGTTTCTGGGACTGTTCGTTTTTACGGTGAATCGCCTCTACTTTTAAACGAGTTTGCTTGTCGACCGTTCGATAGGTGGGTACGACATCGACACTACGACCTGCCTCTACCGCCCTGATTTCAGAAGGAGCATTATTAAGATCAATAAAAAGGATAGTTTGCGCGGATGCAACCGTCGCTATCAAAAAAATGAAAATATAAACCATTCCAAGGAAAGTACCACCCCCGAGATTCTGATCGCAACTGTCACATTATAGACAGAAAATCCGTGAAATAACTTCGCACCTATAAGCGTCCGTACAGCTGTCTAACAATTTTACATCTACCCTATCCGCCAAACCCGATATATTGGACGCCTTATAAAGAAAAATTGGTCCTCAAATTGAAATAGTCTTATTTGGAATCTATTGATTGTGAGGATTTTTATGATGAATTTGAAGTCTTTTGTTTTAGCGTCTGTGGTGTGCTCCTCTCTATTCGCTCAATTTAAAATTGAGGAACCAGTCAAAGGAAAACTAGTCCTTAAAGACACGGCAAATAAAGAGTTTGAAATCAAAGACGACTCTAAATTAGAAATTTCGATTTCGACTCCAAAGACTTTAGACAAACTCATCTTAAAAAAACAATACCAAGTTACGATTAAAAGCGACAAGCAAGAAGCCGTATTCGATGTCGAGCAAAAAGCCATCACGTCGAGTGGTAACAACTCATCCTCATTAGGAATAGCTGGAGACATGAAAACAAATGGTCAGGAGTTAGGAATTGCATGTATTACAGAAATATCAGTGAAGAATGAATCATCTCTAACATTCCAAAAAGGCAATGTAGCGTGCGTTAAAACAAAAGAGTGCAAATCCTACGTTTTAGGCACAGACAAAAAATTTAAATTAGCAGATTCAAGCGTTTGTGTTGGCAAAAAAGAAGTTGAAATTTCAAAAGAAAACGCAGCACTTGAAGAAAAAATCACTTGCCGTCTATTCGATGATACAAATTTAGAAAAAACTAAAATTGGCGCCAAGTTTTCATTCACTCGCCCGCTAACAGACAGCAAAGAAAAGCACATTCGCACTTCAGCTAGCAGCGAATGCAAATAATTACTTTAGCGTTTATACGTTAAAATAGATAGTGTAATTTTAAGACCACCATTAATGACAGTAAAGTGAAGCGCACTTAGCGCTTCTCTATCTTTTATGGGTTCTGGATGAAACACAGCTAGCAATTGAGGATTAAACACTGACTTTAGGGTCGCCATCATACTCTTTAACGTATCAGACTTTACTTGCTTACCATAAGGCAAATTCGAGAACACCCAAACACGCTGATTATGTTTGCCTTTATAGTCTTCGTTTTTCTGATTATACAGAGACAGTTTTACCTCTTTAGAAAGCAAAGCCAAATTAGACTTTAAAATTTCAAATGTCTCAGCTTCACTTTCGATTCCCACTAATTCAGTAAACGGCCATGTGTACATGCAGGGCGACGCCAGCTACCGCATGCAGCCCGAAGACGTGTTGCTTTGGCGGGTTCGCAACAGCGCGGGTGACATGGTGCCGCTGTCGAGCTTTGCGTCG
>DDTZ01000106.1:0-22033 GCA_002344565.1 Bdellovibrionaceae bacterium UBA2351
AATATGGATGGTGCCGAAGGTGTATTGGATATTGATCCATTGAACATCACCCGCCGTTTGGCCTTGTGGGGGATCGGACCAGAATCAGAAGTGATTGTTTTAGGGAAAGTGTTTGATAAAGGTCAAACGCAAGAAGCTAAAATGGGTCGCGTGGCTTGGATGCTAAAAGAAATGGGCGTAATGAACGTAAAGACATTCAACTATGAATTGTTTAAACGTGAAGTGTTCGGTTTAACAGAAGCTCCACCTGTAAACAAAGAAATGTGGATGCCGGTTGTAGATACACGTTCTGAAATCAAGTTCGACGAGTTTCAACGCATTATCTATCCGTTTAATTACAATTTTAAATTCTATACAATCACACGGCTGGATGAAAAAGCGGGTTTACGAGTAGGTCGCTTCAAAAATGCAAAAATTCACTTTATTGATGTCCGTTCTGAAAAAGAATTCAAAGATGCGAGCTTAAAGTCGCTGGATTCTAACTTTCCTTTGGAAAATATTCCGTGGGAACAGTTCTATACTCCAGAAGGCATCGTAAATTTTGCGTTTAAAAAGAATCTTAAAGCTAAAGGTATCGTCGAAGACGACGTTGTGATTTTGATTTCAAATCATGGTGTACGTTCCGGTGCTGCGACATTTGCACTTCGTGAAATGGGCTACACGGAATCGAAAAATTTCTCGGGCGGGTATAACTACCTAAACAATTCGATGACGTTAGAAAAACAAATCAATTCGGCCTTCTTTGAAAAGGAAAAACAAAAGAAGCGCAAGAAAGCCTCTAAGAAAAAGAAAAAATAAATAGCGACGGCTCTGAATTCAAAGACCTAGATGAAACGGACCGTATTCAGAGCCCTTAACCAGCGTATAGAAATACTACAGGTGTCTAAGGTTGCGGGTGAAGCAGGCCATTAAGTGAGCTTTATTCGCTATAAGATGGCATTTAAGGCGCAATAGATTTCCTTTGGGAAACTATGCCTAATTTAATTAAATTTAAGCCTTTTTTTGTCGTTATTTTTCTGGTTTGGTCGACGCTCGCGCGGACCCTTCCGACCGTGAATGAGTTTGAAACCGAAGTGCTTAAGATTTTGGATACCTATCCTGACTACCAAGAGGATTATACTACGTACGAGAAAAATATATCGTGGTTGGTAAAGACAGGGAATCCTCGAAATACTTTATATGAACGGGCTTATCGCCGGTCTCTGGAATTAATTAAAACGGATCGCTGGCAAGAAGCTATCTGGACATTAAAACGATCCGGTTTAGTACCGTATGGAAATGCGCTAGAGAGTTTTTTAGGATTGGCGATGGAAAACCTGGATTTCAAAGGTTCTTATTTGTCTGGTGAAGGCATCAATCGATCTTCGCTCGCAACGATACAATTAAGTGAACGTCGATCGATTCAGGTGCTTACTAAGTCGGGTGATGGCTCAACGCCGCTAGCGACAGAGGCGGAAATAGGTACACATCGAATCGATGATTTTTTTAATATTAATATGGTCGCGTTGACGATGTCAGGAAAACATCGAGGCTCGCAGGAAATGTCGATGCAGTTGGTTGTTCCTGGTATGATATACTCAGGGTTAAATTTTAGAGATCGTGGCTATCAGTACGCCTATCCCGAAGTTTATTTTTTGGATTTTTTAATGGGAAATTTAGATCGGCATCATGAAAACTCTGGCTACACCAGAGCTAAGCGATTTTTTTTCTACGACCACGGACGATTGCTTGCTTATGGATCGTTTTTAGCACCTTTAGAAATTCACAAGCAGCCTTTTGATAAAAACTATCAATTGCCATACTTTGTTGAACAGAAGATACGTCACACAAGTGTCGCGCAGTTTGCCTCCTATTTAAAATCCATGGAGTTTCCACAAACCGCAATCGATTATATGTCAGTCACGTATGCGTCGGCCAAGCAAGCAATTGAAAGCCGTCCCACGCTAGCACCACCCATCGCGATAATGACGGCATCGTCATCATTTGGACCGAATCAAGAAAGTCCATTGATGGTGTACATGAGAAAAAAAGTAGATACTTTGATCAAACGGAAACGCGAAGAGGCTGAGGCTATGCGATTAAAAGCGCAGGCGCAAGAGGATGCGTTAGATCGATTTTTTGCCGAGCAGGAACGAGAAATGGAAGCTTTGTTTATGGAGACCACGGACTCTATGTACGAGAGTAAGGTTAACAGGGCTAAAAATTTTGAAGATTTAAAATATATCATTAGCCTGGATCGAGTTACGACGACGGCTGTCCGACAGACTCAATTATTAGAAAAAATAGTATTGTCTTTAAAAGAAGGAAAAATTACGCGTGCTGAGTTTTTAGATTTACATGCTCGATTTGTAAAGCTTCGGTTAGCGAAGGATGTAAGAACAACGGCAGAAAGTATTTTAAAAAACCTTTCTGCCGAGTCTACCCAAAATAGATGTCGCCGATTCTATGGAAACTAAGACGCCGCAGACTGAATCTTGAACAATACCGAATGCATCGCTTTTAACATGTCGGGATCATAGCGTCCTGACAGTTTGTCTCTCATCATTGTAAGCGCCTCGTGGGGAGTCATCGGTTTATTATAAGATCTTTGTGTTGTCATTGCGTCGTACGTATCACAAATGGCCACGATACGTGCATAAGGATGAATCTCAGGTCCCGTGATTTGTTGCGGATATCCGTTACCAGCCCACGATTCGTGATGTTCAAAGCATGCCGCCTTAACACCATCGCTGATGTTAGGATTTTGATTCAAGATGATTAAGCCATACTGTGGATGACGCTTCATCTGTTCCCATTCGGCATCATCGAGTGGGCCTTTTTTACATAATATTTCTAAGGCTACGTTTCGTTTACCGATGTCATGGAATAGGCAACCAATGCCTAATTCTTCCATTTCTTTTGGGCCGAAACCTAAGATTTTCCCTAACCCCAGCGAATAGATACTGACATCAAGCGAGTGATTGTATGTGTAGAAATCGTGACCTGATAGGCTCAATAGGTAGCCGACGCTTTCGGGTGCACTATCCATGAAGTTGATAAAGTCACTGATGATCGGTTTAGATTCATCAAGGGCTTTATTAACATCCGGATTTTCAAAGAGATCTTCCATAATAGCGATCGAAGATTCGCGCAGAATAGCAGCCTTTTCATTATTTGGAATTTCCGTGGAGTTTATTTCTTCTTTCACCCATGCCCGATAGATGTCACGATCGGTGATTTTCACAAAAAATGAACTTCCCGTGTCTTTAGAGTGTAGGGTTTCAATTTTTTGCAATTGCAAAGCTTCGCCGGCTTTGCGGTACAAAACCATGCGTCCATCGATGTATACGTAGATATCAAAAGACGTGATTTTTTCAGGTCTTAGCGTGCTTAATCGAATGCGAAAAAATTGATTGATGTCCATTACCTATTTAAGCATCATTGATTTTTAAAAACTAGAGACAAATGTCTAGAATCATTCTAAAATTGTTTTAACCCGAAAGTGTCCCAAGGAGAGAATGAATTACAGTCGATCTGATTCCAAACCTAGAGTGAATCCAAATAAAGGCAAAGCGCCTCCTTTAGAGCTTAAGACTCATGTCCAGTATATTAAAGGGGTTGGACCGGCACTTGGCGAAATCTTAGCTAAAAATGGAGTTCGGACGGTACGGGATTTGATCGAAATTTTTCCGCGTACCTACGAAGATCGTCGTAGCGGCATTAAAATCAGAGACCTAAAATTAGATCAACTGGTCAGCATGAAAGCCACATTGCTGAAAGTACAGAGTATTCCTTTGGGACGCACGAGCCGTAAAATTTACGATATCACTTTGCAAGATTCATCCGGACAAATTCACTGCAAGTTTTTCCGCGTTCCCTATAAAGGATATTTTGAACGCTTTAAGCCGTTCCAAGAAATTCGTGTTGTGGGTAAAGTTATTGATTATCGAGGACGATTAGAATTTCATCATCCCGATTTACGCGATATTGATGCAGAAGAAGAACTACAGGATGAAGTCATTCCGGTGTACGTTGAAATGGATGGCATCAGTAGTTTTAAGTGGCAGAAACTGATTCGCTTTGCCTTATCTGAAATCATGAAGAATCCCGAGAATTTGAAATACGATGCTTTGCCAGCATCGGTTCGTCAGAAAGCGGGGTTGATAGGATACTTTGATGCCATTAAATCTGTTCATTATCCAGACAAAGACAAATATTTAGAGTTTTTAGAACTACGCAGTCGTGCTCATCGTCGTTTGATTTTTGAAGAGTTCTTTTTGTTAGAAACATTTTTATTTTCAAAAAAACTCGGATTACAAAAAGAAAAATCACCTAACTACGTCTCTTTTGGTGAGCTCAAAAGCAAAGTTATCGGGAATCTGCCATTTAAACTAACCAACGGGCAGTTGAACGCGATCGCTGAAATCGAAGGTGACTTCATCAAAGGGCATCCGATGCATCGCTTGATTCAGGGCGATGTTGGATGCGGGAAAACGCTAGTGGCGTTTGTCGCCGCAGTTATGATGAAGGAAAATAGTTATCAAAGCTGTATCATGGTTCCAACAGAAATTCTGGCAGAGCAGCATTACAAGAACGCAATCAATTATTTAGCCGGGCACGGTGTGACGGTGGCTTTATTAACTGGAAAAACAAAAGCCAGTGAGCGTCGCGAGCTTTTCGGAAAATTAGCACTGGGACAAATTGATTTGTTAATCGGAACACATGCTCTTCTGGAAGATGATGTTGTATTTAAAAGTTTAAGCCTAGTAGTCATTGATGAACAGCATCGCTTCGGTGTTAATCAGCGGGCGAAATTAAAAGCAAAAGGCGCGTCGCCTCATTTTCTTGTAATGACGGCAACGCCGATTCCACGAACGCTATCAATGACGGTGTTTGGTGACTTGGATGTAACGCTGATTAAAGAGCTACCTCCTGGGCGTACGCCGATTCAAACGCGAGCGGTTTTCCAAAATAAAATGGGTCAAGCTCTAGACTTTATGAAACAGCAAGTGGAAAAAGGTCGTCAAGGTTACATTGTATTTCCATTGGTTGAAGAGAGTGAAAAGATCGATTTGAAAAATGCGACCGAAGAATTTGAGCGCCTTAAAACTGAGTTTCCAAAGATTCGTTGGGCATTACTGCATGGTAAAATGAAGCCTGCCGAAAAAGACGAAATCATGAATGCGTTTAAAAATAAGGAGTTTGATATTCTCGTTTCGACAACGGTGATCGAGGTAGGGGTGGATGTACCCAATGCCAATATCATGTTAATTGAACACGCCGAACGTTTTGGTTTATCTCAATTGCATCAGCTGCGTGGGCGTGTTGGCCGTGGGGAACATAAAAGTTTTTGTATCTTAATTATGGGCTACGCCGTTAACGAAGAGTCAAAGGAACGTGTCAGTTTTATGGAGAAAAGTACCGACGGATTTGAAATCGCCGAGTTCGATTTGAAAATTCGCGGACCGGGTGAATTTTTAGGAACAAAACAATCGGGCCTGGTCAGTTTTAAAATAGCGGATCTGATTAAGAACCAAGATATCTTAATTGAAGCACGCGCGTACGCTGCGGATGCATTAATGGCCGATCCTAAATTAGAGAAGTCTGAAAATATATTTATTAAACAGCATCTTCAAACAAAGAAAGATGCCGATCTGGGATAGTGGCTTAATCCTCGGCCCGTGTGTGAGGGCTCCCGTTGAATAGATGGCTCTAACGCAGCACTAAAACAGGAAGGTTACTTCCTCTTAGAATTTGACGAGTTACGCTACCACCCATTAACGCTGTTGTACTATTAGATTTGGCCAGAACAGAAATTATATCAGCCTCTACTTTTTTAGCAGTTTTAAAGGCAAGTTCACTTATCATAGCAAATTCAGGGGTGATTTGAAACTCGCACTTAACATGGGATTTAGCGCATTTATACTCAATTTCTTTTTGCCACTTTTTTACGGAATTTTTGTAAGTTTCAACTTCTTCATCCACTTCACTCTCTGGAGTCTCGTACCAAAAGTGTGCGGCATGAAAAATCACAAGTTTCGCATTTAGATGCTTACAAAATTTAATCATCTCAGTTAACGCTTCAGTGGACTTTTTCGAGGGCTCATGACAAAACATGACCGTCTTTATTTTTCCGGATAATTTCGAGTGTGGATTAATCACGAGCAGTTTTTTTTCACTAAAATGAACCGCCGATTCTGCAAAACTTCCAAGAAACATTTTTTTAAGTTTGCTTCCGCCTTGGCTATAGATCACACAAATATCACATTTTTTACCTTTTCCAATTTTCAATAAGCGCATTGCTGCCTTGGACTTTGAATAGGTCGGATAATCAATAACATTTATATTGGTCAATTTGGTCGGTATGCCTGCTTTAGCCAGTTTATTTTTAATCAGTTGCTGGGGATACTCGCTAAATCGGTCTTTTTTGGGGACGTCATAAGCTAAATTAAGCTCATTTTCCATTCGGGTAACGACAAATCCAACTTCGATCTCTTCATTTCCACACACTTCTTTTATTAACTTATAGGCGCTTTTTATCTGCGATTCGCTTTGATGAAATGGTTCTACGGCCCAAAGTGCTTTCATGGTTGACTCCTTGATAGAAAACAAAGGTTAAGAATTTCTAGTTCTAGTATTGTAACTCAAATCCCCATTCCTTCATAGACTAGAGTACCTAAATTAAAATTTCTTTTAGTATTGATCAAATAGATAAAAAGGATTCGGTGTATCTGTTTAATAGATACAAAATATTTTTTTAGAGTGCTTTTAACTTTAATAATCGGTGCTTAAAACCAGCTTCTATGAAGCCCTGCTTTACGGATTTAACCAAGGCTGTTTAGCTAAACAGTCTTTAAGTTTTGCCGCTAGCTCCGCAGTTTTTGGACTGCTTGCTTTGTCTAACGAATACTGGGTCGGAAATAGCTTCATACGTCCGCGGACGATCTCAAAGTCATTAATTATGAGCTGATTGTTCTCGACCCTAAGGGTTTCAAGAACGATACGAGCGAATTTCTTTTCACCCGTTTGTTTAGAAATAGAGGGAACATAAACTGCGGCCGAAAATGATTTGCCATCGGGAAGGGCTGTGAATTCTACGCGACGAGGCGGCGATTTCACACATAGACCTTGTGCTTTTTTTTCGATGAGTCCGTCGATAGTTTTATTGATAGAAGATAGATAGTACAGCTTACCATCTAACAAGCCAAAAGCCATATAGGCATCATTCTGTAACAAATGGTTTTTGCCATTCTTTTTAATGAAGAAACCTGATTTACCCGTCCATTCAGTTCCGTCGAGCTCGGTCATAATTTGTTGGACACGAGCTTCATCGGTTACTGCTGTTTCGTTGTTTGATTCGGTAGTCTGAGCTAGACTCAGACTACATAACACCAAACTAAATAGAGCGAAATAAACGGATTTCATATTGAATTTCCTTAGTAATTATTGTTTTGATTTTCCCACGAATATTCCGGCTCTGGTGGTAGATACTTCAAGAAGTTAACTAAATCTAACTTTTCTTCATGAGATAAATTAACACCCCAATTGTGACCCATGTTTGAGTTACCAATGGGTTGACCATTTTTACCTGTCTCAAGCGTATTGAAGCATAGCATTTCTTCGTCTTCACCACATGGGCGGTCACCTGGGCGTTCCCAGTCCTGGAAACCAATGTTGACTGGGTCGAATTTATTCGAGCGAACATTGAAGTACTTAGGGCGCTCGGTGTCGCGAGTCAGTAATAGCATTAGATTAGGAACGGAACCGTTGTGTAAGAACGGCGCTGTGGCCCATACACCGGATAAATGTTTTGCTTTATAACCGTTACCTTTTTGCATTTTCCCGTATTCATTTCCTTTTTTGTTCTCTGCCGATCCTAAGTAGGTATCACGGAAGAATTCAAAACCACGGATATCACGGAATTCCATTTTAGCCTGTTGCTCTTCAGGAATATTATATTTTTGATAGTAACGAGCTTTGATGCCGGCAACATCATCAAAAATTTTCTTTTCAAAAGGAATTTCGACAACGTCATTTTGTTTAGTGCGAACCTTAACCGGAACAATTGCATTTAACGCCGCACGAATATCGGTATTTGGACTGTACTGGCCGTCTTTTGATGAAAGAGGGTACATATTGTATTCACGTAAAACGCCGGATGGTCCAACTAACGTATTCGACTCATGGCACGTTTGACATTCTTTTTTGTAGATCGCAAAACCACGTTGTAAACGATCATGGCTCATGTCGATTTCGAATTCTGATAGATATTTTTGCTGATCGTTCTTATCTAGAACTTCTTTAAATACGTCATTCCATTCTGGAACTTTGATTTTATGAGCTAAGTTTTCTAAACGATCTAAATTCGTAACGTTGATCGTTGTATCGAGTGCATCACTGGTAACCATTGCGCCTAAACCAAGCGCCTGACCTACGTTTCTTAGGATCACAGAATTCGAATTACCATTGTAGTGAAGGTTACCCATATATTTTAATCCCCAAATCCAAGGCAACGACACCGGAGCCGTCAAGTCCACTGGGAATTCAGTTCTTAAAACCAAGTTAGAGATACGACCGAACGCATCGGTACGATTAAATGCCGAAGCTGTTTCCATAATCGCAGGGTTAGTGCCACCGCTTAGGAATGCTAAGAACTTCATACGCTGAGTTAAATGACCGATATTATCGCTGTCTTTAAAGCCGTAGGTTTTCTTTAGTAGCAATGTGTATGTAGATTGAATCGCATCTTGGGCGCCGAACATGCGGGCTGTTTTACCGTTCTTTACGTTAAGTAAAGTGATTAACATAGAAGGCATGCATAATTTCGATTTGCCTAAAACTTGACCGGCTTTGCCTAAGCTTTGCGATTGCTTTGCAACTTCTCTACAGAAGTGATCTTTGATTTCGGCAGCATCAACGGCTGGGTTAATGTGGCTTAATGTTGGATTTCTTTTCTTAATATCCGCTAAGAAATTTTCTAAGCCATTGCCACGAATAAACATAAATACTGTGGATCCGATTAGGTCTTTAAAAAAACCACGTATATTCACCATGGCAGGAGCCCCTTGAATACGGAATTCCGGTGTGAAATGTCTGTTTGTATCGTAAGACATTTGGCCAGAATGGCAAAGGGCACAGTTGGTACCGATCATACGAATAGATTTTGCTTTAACGCCATCAGTTCCCACAACGTCTTTGATGATTTGATCCTCACGAATAAATTTGCCATCCGCATTTTCGTAAGCAGCATACGCATCGGCGGAGTTGCCTACGTTGTTCGTTTGATTAATTAGACCATCATCAGTACGCTGTGTACTCCAAGCAGCCGTTAGACCCACATAAGGCATTAGGTAGCGAATTTTTCTATCTTTTCCATTTACTTTTTTTACTGAATCACGAGTGTGCGCTTCCATGAAACCAAAACGTTTATCCATTTCAACTCGGAAGGCTTTTGTCATTTTGTCATCGTCGTCTTTAAACGTAGCGGATTTCAACGACATAAACCATTCATAAGGGTATACATCGGCACCCTCGCTGAGATGGTTAAAATCAGCAAGATCATTACCCTGAAGACCCGGAGGTGTTTGATGAAAACATTCGCCAGTTCGCTTATCAAGGGCTGGACGAGCTAATGCTTGCCCGCCAAACTTATATTTTTGTGGTTCGCAGTTTTTTGTGTCTGCGGCCAAAACTTGAACTGATACTACAATTCCGGTAAGTAAAATTAGAGTTTTAATCATAGATACTCCTAATTAAAAGCCAAACTTAAAAGTGCCAAAGCCGCAGGAAATGCCTGAATCCAAAAAATTCGTTTTGTTACAGACAATGCGCCGACTACGCCGGCGATCAATACACAGCCCAAGAAAAATATCTGCAATTGAAGCTTAATAGCGGCGTCCGGGTGCACGAGTGCCCATAACAAACCTGCCGCCAAGAATCCGTTATATAGACCTTGATTCAGGGCCATGACGCGTGTCTGTTTAGCAAACTCTGCCGTGAGACCAAAGATCTCACGGATGCGTTTCTTTTCCCAAAGTTTCATCTCTAGAAACATGATGTAGAAGTGTACTAGGCAGATCAATCCAGTAAGTAGGGTTGCGATCATAGTCATAGATTAATCAACCTTTTCACAGTATTGAGCTTTGTCTACGATCACGATTTCATTGTAAGCGCGTCGTTCAGCCGGCGACAGAGCACCTTCGAATTTAAATGCCGTCTTGTTATAGACACCGTTTACACACTTGTTGTAATTATCACAGCGAGAGATTTTACCTTTAGTCGCTTTGATATTGTCACCGATACACGTTCTGAACGTGAAGTTCAAGCGTACATAGAAATCTAATTGCTTGTTGTTCATTTTAAACCAGCCCAATGGGTTAGCAAAGCTTCCGCGGTAGTAATAACGTTGGTGAGCGCTGAAGTAGTCTTCGTGGGCGTAGTCTGCATCAAAAGATTGTGGGCGAGTCGCTTGTGCATCGCTTAGGTCGTTTTGGTTAATCGCTTTACCAAAGTAGCGGTTTTCATAAAATGCTTTTTCTGTTGAAGTTAAGTCACCAAATGTAGCGCACTTATTGAAAATATTTTTATGTACTTCCGTTAAGCGTGGGTTGCCTTTCTCAGTTTGGTTGCGGATTTCCCATTGATTATCGCCGTACGCTTTTTTAGCACGAGCGTGTAAACCGCTGTCACCTTCAGCTTTGTCACGTTTTCTATCGAAGACATTTTCAATTTTTTCAGATTCGCTTTCGAAACATACGTGAAACTTCATCGGCAGACGGCAGTATAGTAAGTCGTTATTGCCTTCACGTAAGTTCGTAGCATAACCCTGGCTCGCACGGATTGTAGAATCGAAAAGGATTTTACGTTGCGCCCATTTGTCATCAGTATTGCTCATTACAACATCTAGCATTTTTTCATTGCCAGCAAAGTCTGAAATGTTAGCTTTGTAGCGTGGCTCAAGAGGGTAGTTTGATTTTTCAACCTTACCATCCATGCTGTAAACTAGGTTGCCGTTAGCATCTTTAACGATGTTCCAACCAGATAGACAACCGCGGAAATGGTTACGATCGTAATCTTTTAAGTAACCTTCGAATGGAAGGCTTTGATCTTGGATGGCTACTTTTTTCAATGAAAGTGGGCGCGCATCGCTTGAGTCATACTCTAGCATCATACGCTCGGGGAATGATTGGTCGAACTTGTCGCCGCCAATTAAAGCACGAGTGGTCATATAATTAAAATCTAATTCGCCAAAGGCACCTGGCATTTTACGAACATTCGGTAATTCAAGGATACCAGAGATAATTTCTGGAACTTGGATCATGGATACGTAATCACCAAGGCAACGGTGCTTTCCATAACCTAAGTGAAAGTACTTATCGTTATGTGGGCTAGCGAAACGATTAACGTCGATTGACTCTGGATTAGGGAAAGCTTCAGGATCAAACATTGCCGCTTGAGTCGCTATCATGATGTGGCTCTTAGCTTTTAATTTAACACCAGAAAGTTCTGTGTCTTTTTCTACGTAACGGAATACGATTGGATTAACTGGATGGAAACGTAAAACTTCCCAAACTAAGTTATTGAATTGTTGTTGTTGGGTACGACCTTGCTTTGCTGCTGCAGCCAAAGTTTTAGCTTGGTTCGTTAAATTTTTGTCACCCAATATCAAGTTTAAAGTTTGTGAAATCGCGGCCTGAGTCGTTTCTAAACCACCAACAAGTGTACCGATTAAGTTTGTACGGACGCGCGCTTTAACGCGGCTGATGATCGTTGCGCGATCAAGTTTCGTGATATCTTCATCTTCTTTGTTCAAGATATACACTTTATCTTTAACCATGGCTAAAAGATCTTCTTCCGACAGACTTGAATCATTGATATCACCGATGGTCATAACCATGCGATCTAGAATCGTTTGTTGTTCACGAGGGATTTGTGATAAAGCCGTTACGTTTTTAAATTTGTTATCCACCAATTTAACTAAAGTTGATTGCATTTCTTGACCAGCTTTAACTGCCAGTTGAGCCTTTTTCTCGTCACCAGTTACGTTATGGAAGAAATCGTCTTGAGTCGCACGTGACCACTCCATAATTTTTTCAGGAGAAATGCCTTCGAAACCAAAATATTTGATAGTCAAGATAGCAGGAACTCGACGAGCAATGTGGTTGATCAATTCAATATTGCCTTCAAGTTGCTTAGTATATGGATTCATTTTTACGTATTCTAAATTTTTCATCTCTTGTTCAAAGATAGAGCGAACAAGTGGGCGGATACGTGGTTCCATTTCTTTGACATCGATCAAACTGCGCAGCCAAGTATGTTCGTGATTGATTGCCTTGTTATCGTTACCAAGCATAAAATCGCCGACTGAATCTTTCATACGTTGGTGATAGTTTCTAACGCTGAATAACTCATTTTGAGATAATGCTTTTTCTACATCTTTAAATTTAGTAACGACATAAGTAGGGCCATCGACTTCGTATGGAACATCTTTGATTTTTAATTTGCCTAACTCGATGATTCCATCGTTGTCATTTGCCATTAGGGATTTGAATGTAACTAAACCATTAGCACGCATCCAAGTCATGAAATGAAGCAAATTAATTAGATCTGGTTTTAAGAGACGACCTAGTCTCAATTTTGATTTTTGATCTGGATACTTAGATGTTACAACACTTAGATCGCCATTTTGTAGGGCTTGAAATTCTTCCCAGAATGTCATGCCTGTTTCTGGGTTAAGAAGAGCATAGTCTTTTGACATATCAGTAAAGGCGCGATCTCTAACGTCACCTAGCTTCTTGTGAGTTTTATTGAGTTGGTCGCGTTTTGAAGATAGTGAGGCACGCATTGGACGACTGCCATTGGCAGTATCATTTAAATACAGCTTCTTGGTATCAACAGATAGTATCTGTGGTTGCATCGGGCGAGACGCCTGTGCTCCGCCATGTGCGGCTCTCATTGCTGCTATCTCGGCGTCACTTGGGCGACCTTGGCCGTAGCTTAACTGAGGGAGAACCATAGATGTTGTTAATAACCAGCTCACTAATTTCATAAAATCTCCTTGTAGGGATTTCGATCCACGGAGATGTGGATTGCAAACAAAGTGGACAGTTGGGCGGGCGTTTAAATAGAAAAGATTACAAATCATTGTCTAAACTTTAGACAAAGTGACAATTAGGTAAAGACAGTAAAACTTTGTTTTCCTTATCTTTATCCGCTTTTTTACAGTGTGTATCACCGTGAGAAAACATTGGACAAACGCGAGCTTAGAAGCTCGCTACTTGCACGCGCGCACGTGAAACTGTTTGGGGCCAAATGTGTAGTTCATATCGACTTTCAACTGCCGATCTTGCTTCAAATCTAGAAAGATTTTATTTTTCTGGATTTTTGACTTCAAATCAAACTTGTAGCGTAAACGATTGTCGATTTCATTTTTCATTTCGATTTCGAGAAGCTCTAGGTTTAGCGTATCAGTTTTCATGTCTTTATAGACTTTGTCATTGTAACAAAGGGGAGCGTATACGAAATAATTTTTGGATTCTAATTGGGCATCAAGAGGTCCAAATTTCCATTGAAGTAAAAACATCTTTTCGTTCTTCAGTGTTTTTAGTTTTTCGCTAAATTTTTCGAACTCTATTTTGACTTGTTTGTTGATCCGTTCAGAGAGTTCATCATTTTTTTCTTTTTCTAGTTGTCGCGAGGATTCACTACTTATTTTAACATGGCAGGCGCCGTGATTGTATCTAGGATAAGAAAATAAATCTAAATGTACGCAGGCGAAACTGGTACCAAATGCGGAATATATCTTTGTATCCACCTTGCGGCGTTGGTCTTCAAACAACTGAAACAATTTTCCATCAGAGGTGGAATGAATTATCCCGCGTACCTCATTTCCTGAGGACATGATAGGTGAACCAGAATTTCCCGGAATGACTTGGCAAGGGATGAAGTTGATGATTGGGCTTTTATCAGATGAAAAATACGGATTGACGATCGAATTTTGAATGGCGTCACAATTTGCTTTGACGACAACACCGCCGCCAGTTTCAGAAATAGGATCAACTTTGTAAATCGTGTATTGCTTTTCATTTTGAAATCCATCTTGCGAAAAAGTCAGGGGTTCACGATTAGTCGCATTTTGAGTTCTCAGTACGGCCAGGTCTACGTTTACAGAGTTGGGTACCAGCGGTTCAGATAAGAACTCAATCGTTTTGCATTTCAGGGTTTCTGTTTCATGGTTTTTAGATTTGGGAAATATGAAGTTAATTCCGTCACACGACTCGCGTTCTTTGTTCATTTCATCGGGTAGGCAATGTCGATTGGTAGCGATTAAATCACGAGCTACTAAAAAAGCAGTACAGCGTTTATTCTTAAATTGAAGCTGATTAATTGCAGGAGGGCAGTCATCTGGATATTCGCAATAGACCCTGCCCTGTACCCCGATAGAAACTAACAGACTCAATAAAACGCCATACTTCATCTAGCACCCGCCACATATTCTTTTATATGTGGCGCCGCCGCGAGAATCACGGGAAATAGAAATTAGAAAGCTTTTTCTAGTCGTAGGAACGGCAGAAGGCGCTTCGTATTCGTTCGTATCCTGATTGCTGCTGCGGAAGTATTTTAAGCTACCATCAGTGATAAACCACGTCGTCGTTAATTCCTCGGATTTGGTTTCTGCGGAACCATCGTATTTCTTAAGTGTATATACTTGAAAGCTGTTGGTGTTAAATAGCATACTGAGTGTAACCTTAGCGTTTAATGGAAAATCGTTATTTCCCAGAGCCACGCCATTTGACTGAAGCTGGTCTACCACGGGGTTCAAGTTCTTCTCGCCGCTAGTTTTATTACTCACGAGGATACGTTTGATAGTGGTAACAGTTTGGCCGCGCGTATTAGAAATTTTATATTCAATTAGGTAACCAACTCCATTGTATTTATCTGTTTCCGATCGTTGATTGAAAATAATAGTATCGGACGGAATCACAGCACTAAAGATCGGGGCTATTCCTGTAAAGTTTTGGGACATGTCAGTGTTAAACGTTGAAGTAAATGTCGCCTGTCCTAAAGTTATTCTCGTGGTGTTGTTGGCACAACTAGGTTCTGCTCCTAAAGCAACCCCAGGATCAATGCAACCGTAGGCTTCGTAGGATAGTGAGGTAGTTTCATTTATATCGGAAATAATAGGTGTAATGGATACGGTTTCACCAGGGTTAACTTCAGGTTTGTCAGCGATCAACGACAGAACACGGAGTTCCGTAAGTTCTACGTACTTTGGTAACTTGGAATCATTGCACGAGGTGGCTGTAATCAAAGCTGCTGCTAAAAATAGGTTTAATGATTTCATTAGAATTCTCCTTTTACGCCAAAGGCAGGTAAGAAGGGTAAGCCGGAAATAAACTCTTTGTTTTTGTAGTTAAATGAATATTCGATTGATTCAGAATTTTTTGTGTTTAACACATTCTGGATATCCAAATACAGAGTCCAAATCTCTTCATCGTAAATCCATTTTTTATCAATACGTAAATCCGCTTGATAGAAATCGGTATAGCGTTCTGAATAGAAACTACCACGCTGGGGCAAGTATACATCGTTATCGGCATCAAAAGTACCTCCAACAATGGGTGTATAAGGATTGCCAGTTACGTAGCGAAAACGGCCCGAAACTTTCCAATTGTTTTCAAGTTTTTTTGCTGCCACTAAATTGAAATTGTGAGTTTGGTCGTATTCATGTTTGTATTTAGCAATACGATCACTCCAACGGAAACTTTCACTCCAAGTATAGCTTAGCCATACATCCCAGAATACATTGTTCCACTTGATTTGATTTTCAACTCCATAAGCGCGACCGCGGCCAGAGTTGTTGAAGTTTTCGTCGACTAGGACACCATCGCGTTCCACTTGCGCAGAGGACTGAACAACCAGTTGATCAAGCCATTTATCAAAATAACTCGTCTGCCACGTCAAACCAGAATCCGAACTTCCTCTGAAATCTTTTTCGAAACCAAAGGTTAAATGATCTGCGCGGGGAGCACGGATATTTGGATTTCCAAAAAGAATGTCTTGTTCTTGGCCTTCCGACGGTTGGTAGTAGCGACCACCAGCAATTTTTAATGCCAGCGACGGATCAATATTATATTTAGTCGCTAGGCGAGGGGTCAGGTATGTTTCATTGGTAGCTTTAAAACGATCGACGCGCAAACCGGGTGTCAATGTCCAATCGCCAAGTTTAAACTCATGGCGATTGTAGAGACCTGTATTTATAAATTTAGTGTAGGTACTGCGCTCCTTAACTTCACTTGATGAAAACGGGTTGCTAACCCCGCCATCACTGCGTGGTTGAACAAGTTTGATTTTTGCAGTTCCATCACCGTAAAGATTGTCGACCCCTAATTGCGAAGTCCATGTTGGTGAAAGTACTTTTTCCCCTTCGGCTCTGAAGGTCATTACATTTGTGCGGATATTTAAATACTGTTCACCTAAATCTACTAAAGTTTGATTCTGTCCTACCCCCAAAGACACTTTGTATTGAGTTTCGCTGTCGACTTTGTAAGTCCATTGGGGAATAAAACGATAGAACTGGGTTTCGTTATAAAATCTGCCACGGAACGCCGGATCTGTTTTTAATGGCTCTTTTAGAACGAAGGCGAGTGTATCACGTGAAGCGAGTGTAATAACCTTTAGACTTTGTTTTTCATCTAGTCGACGATTATAAATTCCAGTGATGTCATAAAATTCGGGAGCCACCGTTAAATTAAAATCTTCACGGTCTTTGGCAACTGCGCCTAAAAATAGGCCAATGTAACTGGCGCGCGCGCTGATTAGGAAATCACTTTTTTCGTCAATTTGTGCTTCATAGAGTCCTCCCAGTTTTAAATTGTCGGCAAAGAAGAATGATTTCTTTTTGCGTTCGCCGGGTTCAGGGTTGCGCGTGATCAAGCCAATAATTCCGCCGGTCGCGCGTGAAAAGTCAGCGCCGTAGCCAGCAGATAGATAATCGACTTGTCCCAATGCTTCGGGCATCACAACAGATGTCAGTCCACCAAAGTGAAATACGATCGGAATGTCATGACCATCTATGTGGTAACTGGTGTCTTTAGGCTCGCCGCCTTGAACGACGACTTGGGAACTGAAGCCTTGTACACGATTGACTCCGGGTAAGTTCTGCACGGCTTTGACTGGGTCGCCGCCACTGCCGGGCATTCCTAAAAACTGCTCCTGAGTTAATGTTTTTTGTGTTTGATCACGCTTTTGTTTTTGACCCACGACTGTTGTTTCAAAACTTAAATACGTCTCTTTTTCTATATAATGTTTTAACTTCTTAGTTTCACTATCTAAAGCGATATCTTTCTCGAGCTTTTTGTAGCCGGACAAATTGACGATGAGTTGATAGGAACCCGGAGCTAGGTTTTCAAAACTAAAATCACCACTAGAATCTGTTTGTGCTTTGAGCTTCTGTGGCAAAAGGAAAACGTTAATGTCCTTCATTGGCAATTGTGTTCCTTTTTCAAGAACACGACCTTTAAAGGATAAGGTTCCCGTTTCTGGAGCTTGAACTATGGCAGGTGCTGATTCTGCAGCGGGGTCAGATGTTTGCGCGTAGACGGCAACACTGGCTAATAAACAGCAAAGAGCTAGTTTCATTTTTAACCTCTATCTATTTTCTAGTACGAATCTATATGTGTATCTAATCTTAACGGCGACCGATTGTTCTTTGATACGAGCTGGGCGGAACTGGAAATTTTTAATAGCAGCCAAAGCCGCATCATTTAATCCAAAACCGGGTCCCTTAATCAAAGTCACCTGTCGAACTTTACCTTGTTCATCAATTAACAGGTCCATTACAACCGGACCTTCAATCCCAGCTTTTTTAGCTTCTTCAGGGTAAGGAATACGAACTTCAGACACTAATACGGGCATTGAGGTTACTAAAAACTCATCCGCCGGAATCGGTAACGAGTCTGCATCATTGGGATCTAGTTTTAGATCGTCCATTTCTTTGGCGACGGTATTTCCTGATTTAACTTCCGCTGTTGATGCGTCGGTTGCTGACGTAGTTAGAGCTTTACGACTGACACCAAAAACTTTTTTTGTTTCGGGTGGGGGAGGCGCGGGTTTAGCGCGCTCGGCTTTGGGTGGTTCTAGATTTAGAGTTTTAGGTACGACTTTGATATTTTCGTACACTTCAAATTTAACAATCCTTTTTTCAGTTTTAGGTTTGTAAAATAGGAAAGCGGCACCTAGTACTAATACCAAGTGAATCAGCGTCGATTGAGTTAAAGGATGACGCCAATTGAAGTTCACTATTTTTTTTCCTCTTTTTCAATTTGGACGGCGAAACGTTCAACACCATTTGTTTTTAAGATATCAATTACGCGCACCACCTTGCCATACGCGGCTTCGACATCCGCGCTGATGATCGCTTGTGATTCTGGATCTTTTCCAAGAGCTTCTTGAGCTGCGACTCGCAGGCCCTCTTCATCTGTGATTTGGCCATTTAAAAGAATATTGCCATCTTTGTTCACAGCTACACCCAATGTTTGCATCATTTTACCGTCGCCCGTCAGTGTTTTTGGTAATTTGATTTCTAGAATATCTTTTACCAGCATCGGGGCTGTTACCATAAAAATCACCAGTAGAACCAATACGACGTCTACAAATGGCGTAATGTTGATCGACGATATGATGCCAGAGTCCTCGCTGCTGCTATCAGGGACTGCGCCAGCCATATTTATTTACCACCCAAAATTTGAGCGACGTATAAATCTTTAAGTGTGTCTAGTTGTGAGTTTAGCTTTTTTACGTCCTGAGTGAACACATTAAACGCGATGATCGCAGGAATCGCCACGAATAAACCCAGCGCCGTTGCATACAGAGCTTGTGACACGCCACTCATAACGGCAGATGATCCTGATTGTGATCCTAAGTATGCAAACGCACGAATGATCCCAAGTACCGTTCCGAATAGGCCGATAAATGGCGCGTTTGAACCGAGTGTCGCTAAAACAGATAAACCCTTTTCCAGTTTCAAACGTTCTTCACGTGTGTACGCTAAAACTACGCGATCAATAGCCTCGGGCTGAGCCGATGTGGCCAAAATATTTTGAAAAGCGCGTGCTAGGTAAGTGTTTTGTCCGCTGATATATTTTTTTAAAGCGTCTAATTTAGAGGAATTTAATCCGTTCGATCCATCAACTAAAATAGATTTAATCTTTGCAAAATCATCTACCGAGATAAGGGCTTTCAAATTCTTTTTACGATCGATCATTATACTGATCGACCAAATGGAAAGAAGAAACATAACTAATAGGATTAATTTTTCCACTATATCCGTAATCAAGATAATTGCTTCCACGTGAACTTCCTTTTGTGAATGCATTTATGATTAAGCAAAACACGATCAGTGTTAAGAATATTTTAACGTCGCCGCCCCTTGGCTTAGATTTACTCTGTAAACATAAAAAAAGCGCCGGGGGTGCCGGCGCTTTGATGAGTATTTACGTAATATCAGTTAGTTTTCAATTTAAGGCATTTTATAGCCAATTTTCTTAAACAACGCTTCTACTGATTTCCATTTACCATTGATTAAGAATGGTTTTTTGCCATAGCCCGCAGTTAAAGCGGAGTTATATTTTTTAAGCTTAGCTTGCTCGGCTGCCGGTAAGGTTTGAACGAGTTGAACATACTGACCTGCTAAGGTTTCGAGAGGTTTCTTTTCAAACACGTTGCCATCAAACAAACCGTTGTCTTTCCATTCTTTAGCTAATTGAGCCGCTAAGTACTGCGCCAGAACTGCTTCGCGAGACGCATTCGTTTCAACCGCCGTTTGTTTCACAGTTTGATTCCATGAAACGATAACGTGTTGAGTTTGGTTGTAAACTTGGCCACCGGCTTTAATCGTAATGGTCACAGCTAATGGCTTATTGGGTTGAGCTGTCTGAGCAATTTGAGCAGGTGTATTTAACAATTTAGCGGTCGTTACACGAGATAATCCCGGAACGTCCATACCCGTTGTTGAACCCACCGGAAGAGCCGCCGTGCCGGCACCTGATAGAGTCACTTGAACGATACCTGGTGCTTTACCTAAGTTCGTCGCTTCAAGAACATTTGGATAGATGCTGTCTAAAATAGATACTGTAGTTGAACCCGCTTGATTTTGAACTTGTACGCGTACATTTTCAATCACAGGGTTGTTAGTGTAATAAGCAACCGTTTGATCAAACGAGCTTTGGTAAGCAGCTCCAATAGTTTGTTGGTAACCTTTACGGCTAGCGTCTATAAAGCTCACGGCGTAACCACGAGCATGACCTAGTTTTTGAGCGTAGGCTTTCAATGCCTGTACGAAGTAGTATTCACCACGAGCTTGAGCTGCGTAGTTTGGACGACCGTAGACTTCGTTATTCCATTTTCTGCCGATTACTGAATTGTACTGAGAAACGAATTCATATTTGAATTGTTGACGAGATTCATCCGCATCAGAGAATTCGTTAGAATTAGTGATCTCGCGGTATTTAGCGACCATTTGATTGTTAGCTTGGATCTTCCCTGGATCAGAGTTTTCGCGAACTAGTTTTTTATTTAAGAATAAGGTGAATGCATTCTCGGCTTTCCAGCTCGAAAACAAAGTGTCGTATTTGTAATCTGTCCAACCGTAGTAATCCGAAAGGTTCCAGTAATTACCGTAAATATCAGAAATAATATCATCTGATAAATCCATGCTAATGCCACGTCGAGCTTCTAAAACGAAGTCGTTGTTATAAACTGACAACTGAGACGCAAAATCGGGTTGAGCCACTGGTGAGTTCATGCCTTGGAAATCATTACCATTTGGCTGAGCACCTGGAGCTACGTTAAGGGCGGGCGCATTGCCTACTGAGTTTTGGAAACGGGCACGTGCGTGTGATTGGCCCATGGCTGAACCCACTCGGCTGCCTTCATTGCGGCCACTTTGAAACCCGTCAGTGCCGCCTTGAGATAAACCACCTTGGTATCCACCATGGTATTCTGGTAAGTTTTCGACTGCAATGCCAAGGTTAGCGTACAGGTTCGCCTGCTTTCTGAAACCTTGGTAGAAATGAAAACGATAGTTTTCAACTTGACCGTAGGTATCCACCACTCGGTTAGCCATGAAATTAGCGGCCTGTTCGCCGTAGGTGCGAACTTTGTCATCGGGAGTAGTTTTTAGAACGGGTGGTTGCGGTTGTGGTTCTAAAGGAGGTGTTCCTGGGCGAGGAGTCACAACGGGCGGAGTGCCTGGACGAGGTGTAACTACAGGAGGCGTGGGCTGAGGTTGTGGTTCTAAGGGTTGTTTTGCTGGAATATCAGCATTCATCACGACTTTTTTGCCGTCTTTGGTGTACGACGCTACAACTTCGCCGCCTTTTAAGAAAAGGTCGTTCGATACGTTGTTGTAGGATTTGACGGCGCAATTCGCATCAAAAGAATTCTCGCGCTGTTCGATTCCGTTTTTAGCGTAACCTTTTTGACCGACCTGGAAGTAGACTTCTTTAACTCCAGAAGGCAAGTTGCACACTTTCGCTTTTACAACTTGGTTTTCGACCTTAACACTTAAGTTCCCCGCGTACAAAGATGATGAAAGCATAAGCAAAATGCTCACGGCTCCAAATATTTTCCCCATTTTGGCTCCTTTTTTTGTGGATGTGGATACATAAAGCAGAGCGTGTGCCAAAGACAAGAAGACAATTTGATACCGGTGTTAGGTTTTAGTTATGGAAATTGCTTAGGAATTAAGCCATTCATCTGACAATTTTTGAGTTTTTAGGAGTTTTTGTGATGAAGATGTGATAGGATCCGAACCGGTTAAAATGAGTTTAATACGAGCATTGGGGTAATCTTTTCAAACTAGAGTGGTTTGGTTTGATAAAACGTGTCATTTTTGATAGATTCGGCTCGGTTGTTACTTCGCTCTTTTTTTGAAAGAAGGTTTCATGGTGACATTTAAAGTTGGTGAAAATGCAGTCTATCCAGGTCATGGTGTCGGACGTATTCTCGCTATCGAAACCAAAGAAATTTTAGGTAATAAACAGACATTCTATTC
>DDTZ01000106.1:22372-29926 GCA_002344565.1 Bdellovibrionaceae bacterium UBA2351
GACAAAGTTGTTGGTATCCTTAAAGAACGTGAAGTTAAAATTGATAATCAAACATGGAACCGTCGTTACCGTGAATACATGGAAAAAATTAAAACGGGTTCTGTATACGAAATTGCAGAAGTGCTAAGAGATTTATTTGTACTTAAAGTCGATAAGGAACTTAGCTTCGGTGAACGTAAAATGTTAGATACAGCACGTACTCTTCTATTTAAAGAACTGTCATTAGCAACAAAGGGCAACGACCTTTTCCAAGAGCCAGAATTAAAAGAAATCTTTGGCTTAGACACTGCTAAATAAATTTTTCCAAACAGCTATATATCTTTTAAAAGCCGGTTAACTACCGGCTTTTAATTTTTTTCGGATCAAATTCTCGACCTAGACGGCTTCACATACTATTTGGTTGTTAAATCTCACGCGATTATCATTAAAGAGCGGGGTTTCAATGAGAAAAATGGTGCTAGTTGTTTTAGTCGGGTTGTTAGTTGTCTCTCAAAATAGTTTTGCGGGTGATGAAGTCATTAATCAAATTAAGATCTTGTATGGGCAAAGGTCCTTGGATCCTAAAGATGCTAATACCTTGGTGGAAGGCGATGGTATTGAAGCGATTAAAAAGATCAATTACCTGGGGCTTGAAGCGTCAAGGGATTTGGGCTCGGTGGTTAATTTAGGCCTACGAATGAGTTTGGGTACTATGCGCGCCAAGCCCACAGATTCTACGGCGAGCGGAACCTACTATGCCTTATTGTCCCAAGTCGATTTTTTAATCATGCTGAATTTTCCTTTAATTAAATCCGAAAAATTTAAAGCGGAAATAGTCAGCGGTATTGGCGCTAGCTCATCATCGATAACGATGAAAACGGCATCCCAGGATGGCGGTTTTTCCGCGACGCAATCTCTGCCTACCGCAGTTATTGGTGCCGCAGTTGCCGTGGGTCATAAGTACGTTTTTCTAAGAATAGAAGGTGGTTATGAATATAGTAAAGCTGGGTCTTTAGTAAAAACGGGAACCCCAACAGGTACGTTAGAAGCGCTGGATACATCGGGTCCTTATGTTAGCGTAGGGATTCTAATTGACGGATTAAAACTAGGTAAATTGTAGTTTTGACTTGAAAGCTCTTTTTCTACTTCTATTTTTTACTACATTTCAAATACAAGCACAGGAGTGCTCGCTGGATGATCTAGAGCGACTTCGTGATGAAATTGGCTGCGAAATGAACTTTATGAGCGCCTCGTGTTCGGGAGCCATTTTATCTAGTGCCGCAGTGGTAGGGGCTGTGAAAAAGAATAAATTGTCTCCGGACGAAGCAGTGGAAGCAGAAAAACTCGAAAAAGCATTTCAGGATATGTCCAAAGAGTGGGGCCAATTTCGTACGGACCATCAAAAAATCCTTCGTGAATATTTTAAAATTTTAAAAGAGAAAAAGATAACTCCGGATCCAAATTCATACGAGCTGGGCTACAAAGATTTGGAACCATACTGGAATGAAATTCGTAAACGCGTAGGTTCTAGCCGAATCCTAGATATGTTAGAATTTAAAGCAAAAGCGACTCATGGTCGTGATGTTAAAATCAACGATGTGATTCAAAATTTAGGTTCTGATTTGTATAGTAAATATGTAGGGCTCTTCACAGGGCGATTTCGATCGGTTTTTGTCCGCATTCAAGGGTATTTAATGGGGGACGAACTCTTTCAAAACCGAATCGATTTTCAGCAGGCGATGGCAAAAACATTCAGGCAGTTCGCAGACGCGGTGGCTGAAAACGTTGCTAGGATTCGTAATGGTGGTGATTTTGTCGAAAATAAAACTAGCATGAAAGATATGGTCAAAAATGTAAGGCGCGTCGGCGTTAATTTAAGACCTATAAAAACAGCGGTTAAGACAGGAGCAGTCGGAGCCGTTGGTGTTGCGGGGGCTTTTGCTGAAGCTGGCGTCGCAATCGGAGCCGCAGGTAAAATTGAATCGTGTGTCAGTGAACTGAACGTTTCGATGACTAATACCGCACGATTTAGACTCACAGAGTATGCGCGAGCGCGACCGTTAAGATTGGGCGTAGCTAAAAATAGCTGTGACGAACTTCAGATGGATTTGTCGATTTTGGATAAAATGAAAATGGGCGAATTTCCAGACGCGGAATCAGCACAGGTGCAGTCTTTTTTGTGTGCTTATATGCGGTATCGAAAAACAGGGAGTCAGTATCTGGTTAAAGAGCAAGAACCCGTACCGTTTTATCCGTCGTACGATCAAGGAGCAGACGTCGAGGCCAGTAGTGCCAACTGCCGCCAGATCAAAATTCAGGTCGGTAAATCGAAAGATCACACGTTGAGTTTGCCTTGGAAGGACACCGATATGGATTGGGAATGGCGTGATTTGAGTTCGAACTCAAAGGTCTGCACGCAAACAATTCAACAAAGACTGCTGAACAATCCGACACTCCCGGTGTATGAACGGCACAATCTATTCCATCCTAACTTGGTTTGCTCGTATCCTAAGGATGACTGTTTGGTTGCGGTTTGTCGTTTAAGTCGGTTTATGCAAAGCCATTCGGAATATCGCCATCTACGATCGGCCTATTGCCAAGCAACTAAGGCTAAAGCAAGCCAATCTATGGATCCCAAAACTATGGACTCAAAACCGGTCAATAAGGTCAAGTAAACCCTGCGCAAGCTCTAGCCAAACCCGTTGATTTTTAAGAGGCCATGGTTTTTAATGGCCGAATGAACAACGATTCCAATTATTTTTCTGAAGTTAGACTCCGTTATGCCCCATCACCTACTGGCTACCTACACGTGGGCGGCGCACGTACGGCACTTTACAATTTTTTGTACGCTAAAAAACACGGCGGAAAATTCATTTTAAGAATTGAAGATACGGATCAAGAACGTTCGTCTATGGAATCATTGAAAATGGTTCTTGCTGACATGAAATGGCTTGGTTTGACTTGGGATGAAGGACCGAACGCAGAAACATTAGCCGACATGGGATCATTTGGTCCGTACAAACAATCGGAACGTTTAAAAATTTATGATGAAGTCGCGCAAGATTTATTAAAACGGGGACTAGCCTACTACTGCTTCATGACAGATGAAGAAATTGAAAAGCAACGTCAAGAGGCTATGGCGGGCGGAGTGACTCATCCGCATTTACAAAGTCCGTATGAAAATATGCCTCTAGAGGAATCCCAGGCAAAATTAAAATCAGGCCACAAAGCGGTGATTCGTTTTAAAACCCGTCATTTGAAAAAAGATTATCACTTGAAAGATTTAATTCGTGGTGACGTTCATTTTCCTTCGGATATGGTGGGCGATTTCGTTCTGCTTCGCTCAGATGGTATGCCGGTCTATAACTTCTGCTGCGTAGTGGACGATTATAAAATGAAAATCTCGCATGTTCTGCGCGCGGAAGAACATTTATCAAATAGCCTTCGTCAATTGATGATTTACGAAGCTATGAATTGGCCAACGCCGCAGTTTGGTCACGTTTCTTTGGTTCTAGATGACGATCGTCAAAAACTATCAAAACGTAAGGGGGCGACGAGCTGTAATCAATTCCGTGAAGAAGGCTATTTGCCAGAAGCGCTTTTGAATTTTGTGGCGCTATTGGGTTGGTCTCATCCTGAAGAAAAAGAGATTTTGTCGTTGCAAGAAATGATTAATTCATTTTCAACGGATCGTTTGCATTCGTCGGGTGCTGTGTTTGATCGTGTGAAGTTAAAGTGGGTGAATGCGCAACATTTGCGTGCCAAAGCTCCGGTTGAAATGTGGAGTTTGATCGAACCCTATTTGAAAGCTAATAATATTTCGTATCCAGAAGATCGTCCTTGGAAATTCCAGTCGATGGAAGTGTTCAAGAATTACCTGGAAGTCGTTTCCGATGCGGTTCCTTTCTATAAATTATTGGATGATAAGTATTTCGAAATTTTACCCGAATCAGCGGAAGCGCTTGGGTGGCCGACGTCCCGTGCCGTGATTCAAGAGTGGCAAAATGCCGTTAAAGCATTTAAAGATCCTGTAATTACAGAAGACGATTTCAATAAACTACAAGATGAAGTGAAAACGAAATCGGCAACCAAAGGTAAAAACTTGTTTATGCCTATGCGTGTGGCGGTTATCGGTAAACCGCATGGAACCGAACTTAAGATTTTAGTGCCTTTGATGTCGAAAGACTCGTTAGTGAAGCGCGCGCAAAAAGTTTTAGATTCAATGAAATAACGTACGGAAGAGAACGCTCATGGAATTAAAAATATACAATACATTGACTCGAACTAAAGAAGTTTTCAAACCGATGAATGCGCCGAACGTGCGTATTTATGTGTGTGGACCAACTGTATATGATTTTTTGCATGTCGGAAACTTTCGCGGACCGGTTGTGTTCAACATGGTTCGAAATTACCTGGAATTGATTGGCTATAAAGTTACCTATGCTATGAATTTCACGGATATCGATGACAAGATTATCCGTCGTGCGAATGAAAAAGGTGTAACATCTGAAGCGTTAACAGAGCAATACATCGCTGAGTACAAAAAAGATTTTCAGATCCTAGGGCTCCGACCTCATGATTTAAATCCTAAAGTGACAGAACATTTGCCAGCAATTAACGAAATGATTTCTACATTAGTTAAGAATGAAACGGCTTACGTAGTGGATGGCGATGTCTGGTTCTCTATCGAAAAATTCAAAGAGTATGGTAAATTAAGTGGTCGTAATGTCGATGAACTCATGGCCGGCGCCCGTGTGGAAGTGGAAGAAAAGAAGCGAAACCCAATGGATTTTGCTTTATGGAAATCGGCTAAACCGGGTGAACCGGCATGGGACTCACCATGGGGTAAAGGCCGTCCAGGCTGGCACATCGAATGTTCGGCAATGAACAAAGCGATTTTTGGCGACCAGATTGATATTCACGGTGGTGGTACGGATTTAATGTTCCCGCATCATGAAAATGAAATCGCGCAGACGGAAGGCTGCACTCATAAAACATTCTCAAAATACTGGATGCACTGGCATATGTTAAATTTTTCGGGCCAGAAGATGAGTAAGTCGGTCGGTAATATTTTGAGCATGCGTGAGTTTGCAGAGAAGTATCATGCTGAAATTTACAAGTTTATGATTTTATCCGTTCATTATCGTAGTGTTGCTGAGTTTAGCGATGAAGTGGTTCATAGGACGATTTCTAGCTTAGCTAAAGTATATTCGGCCCTGGCGATTTCAGATTTGTATGTAAATCAAGCGGGGGCCGAAACTATGGCCTCAGCGAAGATGACTCCGGTCACTGAGGCACTTTGGAATCGTGTCATGATGGCCTTAAGTGACGACTTCAATATGGCCGAAGTTATGGCCATCATTTACGAAGCGGTTAAGACCTTTAATCAAAGTGTAAAGCGCGGATTGAAAGCCAATCCAGCGGTTCTTGAAAAATCTATTCAATTCAAATTGTTCTTTAGTAAACTAAGCAAACTAACGAGCTTATTTGGTGAAGATGCAACATCGTTTCTGAAATTCTTGGATGATAAGCTTGTTCAAATTTACAACATTGACGTGAAGCACGTTGAGAAACTAATCAACGATCGTAAACAAGCGCGTGCCGATAAAAATTTCGCGTTATCCGACCAGCTTCGCGATCAGCTTAACCAAATGAAAATTGCCATCAGCGATACCCCAGATGGGATGTTCTGGGAAGTTATGAAATAACTTCCCGCCTAGATCATGCCTGAGTCGCAGAGTAGGAAACCAGTTCCTAGAATCCAGATTTAACTTTTATTGTCGCTTTGTATTTTGGCGCACCGTCGGCATAGGTCGGGGTCATGTCTTCCAAGATCGAAACGTTAGCCGTAGACGGAATGCAGTGGCATTTACGAGTAAACACGAGGTCGTATTTATATTTGCCCTGGCCGATGGCTTGTATTTTGTATTCAGACAAATGTGGAGAGTTGTTTTTGTTTAATTGCTGAACAATATTTGGATTGCTGATTAAAGCACGTGTAATTTGTTCAAGTTCACGAGACGGCTGTTTAGCAGTGACCGAAAATGCAAACGAAGCGCTTAGAAATATACTTGCAATCGCGATGACGGGTTTCATAAATTTCCTTTCCGTAAGGTCGGATTCACTGCCTATCCCTGTATCGTGAGATGTATATCTACGCAACGGAAATTACGTCAAATTTTCGTAACTGTCAGAAATACATAGATATTACGACTGCGCCAGTAGCCATCCATGAATGTACTCTTTTACATTTTGGACTTCGCTGGGAAGAGCCTCTGTTTTAGAAAGAGCTTCGTTAAAGCGTTTCTGTTTTAGGTCTTCAGTCATGTCGTTGCATATAGTTGCAATGCTAAGTCCTCCAAATGCAGATGCTGCTGATTTTAGCGAGTGGATCGCCATTTTCGCGTCTTGGTCATTTTTAGTTTCGAGAGCACGTCTTATATTAGTTAGTCGTGCGGGAAGGTTTCTTTCAAAAATTGAGAAAGTTTCCATGATTAGGTCTGGCGAGTTAATAGAATTTATGCTTTTCAGATCATTTAAAATTCGTTCATCTACCAGAGAATTTACATTTATCGAGAGAGGCGACGAGGGAAGAGTGACTGATTGGTTTGTTTTTATCCACTTACTAAGAACTTCATTTAAAATTCCTTTAGTGAATGGTTTGCTTATATAGTCGGACATTCCGGCGTCTAAACATTTCATTCTGTCTTCACTTCCGGCATGGGCCGTAACTGCGATCACTGGAATTTTACTCATATCGCCTTCCATTTTACGGATGACTTTTGTGGCTTCGATTCCATCTAATTTTGGCATTTGGCAATCCATCAAGACTATGTCGAAAGAGCTTTCTTTTAAAGCATTAATAGCTTCTTCTCCATTGCTAGCGAACGTATATAGGCATCCGAACTCAGTAAGAATAGAGCCCAAAACCTTTTGATTTGTGTCTATGTCCTCGGCTACTAAAACATTTGGGGTCTTTTCAAACTTTAATATGGAACTAGATGGGTTAATTAGAGTCTGGTCTTCTAAAATTTGATGCTTCAGTTGGATATCAAAATAGAATTTAGAGCCTTTACCAAGTTCACTTTTAACTTGAATTTTAGAGTCCATTAATTCTGCTAGTGTCTGGCTAATTGAAAGTCCCAACCCAGTGCCTCCGGATGACCGAGATAGGGAACTATCTAGTTGATAGAAAGGTCTAAAGAGTTGGGATAAGTCGTTTTCTGAAATTCCAATGCCGGTATCTTGAACTTCAAAGAAAATTTTTGAAAAATTGGGGCTGATTGAAATTACAGAAATGTACACGTCAATACTACCGTTTTCTGTAAATTTGATGGCGTTAGATATTAAATTTGTCAGAATTTGCTGAATGCGATTTCGATCACCAAAAAAGTTAAGTCCGTCACCACCCGTTAAGGAAAATGAAATATTTAGATCTTTTTTAAACGCCGCCCAACGTAGTTGTTTTTCGATTTCAGAAATCAAAGTTCTTAATGAAAAGTAGCCAGGGACAAGTGACATCTTTCCGGATTCAATTTTACTGAAATCGAGAATATCATTGACGAGGTAAAACAG
>DDTZ01000106.1:30288-48269 GCA_002344565.1 Bdellovibrionaceae bacterium UBA2351
TCTGACATTCCGATAACGCCATTTAATGGTGTCCTAATTTCGTGACTCATAGTCGCAACGAAGTTGGATTTTAGCCGCGAACTTTCCTCAGCCGCTCTTTTGCGAATTTCTAGCTCTCGAGCTATTTTAACGTTAGAAATATTTCTCCAAATAGAACGACTCTTAATAATTTCGCCATTTTTGCCAGTGACTAGAGTTGAACTCAAACTGACGTCAATAGGAGATCCGTCTTTTCTTAATACAGTAAGTTCAATATTATCTATATAACCGGTTTTTATAAAAGAGTCTGTTAGAGTGGGCAAAATTTTACTACTTTCTTCTGAATACAATTTTGAAATGTGGCAACCAACCACTTCCTGCATTTCGTATCCTAGATTTTTCAAAAGAGTTTTATTGCACTTTAGAACTAAGCCCGTTTTAGGATTGACGGATAATAGCATATCAGGTGCTTCATTGTATAAATCCGTGTACATTTTCTTTGTTTCAATTAGGTCGGCTAGTGTATTGCTGAAATCTGTAATATCATGGAGCGTCCCATGGAGTTCCTTTATTCCAGTAATCTTATTTACTCGAACCTGTCCTCGTGCGTGAACGCGCTTTTCGTTTCCATTTAGGCACTTTATCGTATGTTGTATTTCAAAGGTTGCATCGTTCTCAAAGCAATTTTGAATTTGAGATCGGATGTTATGTAAATCTTCTTCTTTAAAGAATTTTTCAATAAATTCTAGACTCACGGGAGTATTTTCGGGGAGATCGTGGATTCGATACATTTCAGGAGAAAATTTTAAAGCTAAGGTTCCAATTTCAATGGACCAGCTGCCCACATGGGCCAGCTTCTGCGCTTCCATTAAATCAAATTCTTTTTGTCTTAGTTCATAGATCGCGCGCTCGCGATCTATGTCGTTTCGATTTAAACTTAATGTAGTAAAAAAAAGAGCAAATCCAAAAATTACAAAGGAACTAACAACAATAATGTTAAATGCATACTGAAAATCATAGAGACCGATACTATTTCCAAAGCTGGCAAGAATTGCAATTAGTAACAATGCTGGAAAAGCTAATAAAGTAAAACTTCGAAATTGTTTACTTCCAATATTATCGGCGAAGATCACCGGCATCCATCCGCTTTGAGGCTGTTGCATTAGGAATGCGGAAGAAAAAACAAGCAAGCTGACTGCTACACTAATAGAGTTCTCACCAAAAAAGGATTGGGACTGTATCAAGTGAGAACCAAAAATGAATCCAAAAATTGTACTAATGGATACTAAGAGGTTGGCAATATTAAAAAACTGAGAGTAGACTAAATATCTTTCTTCATGAATTTGTGTTAGATAGAGCGCTGAAGCGCCAAGGGCAAACGATATTAGAGAAACGATGGGTAAATTAAAATCGCTAGGAACAAATGTTAGAGTTTCAAAAGAGGCTAAGGTGCAGGCTAAGAATGTAATAAAAAA
Source organism: Bdellovibrionaceae bacterium UBA2351 (assembly GCA_002344565.1). Classification (GTDB taxonomy): domain Bacteria; phylum Bdellovibrionota; class Bdellovibrionia; order Bdellovibrionales; family Bdellovibrionaceae; genus UBA2316. Next base: position 31,743 of record DDTZ01000106.1, read on the forward strand.
AAGATAGTTCGAGACGGTGCAGCAGAATCTCGCAAGTTTCGCGGAGCTTGTTTTGTGTGTCAGCAGTGTAAGTAGTGAAAGTAATAGGATAAGGAGTGCTTCGATTGGTTTAAGAGTTTGTGCGAATACATCGCTTTTGGCTAAGTTTCCGATTAAAATCAAGATTGAAGAGAATATAAGAGTGTAGAGAAAGTAGCTGGAAGTTGAAATAGTTTTTCGTATGAGTTCTTGATTGAAGGTAAATCGATGGTTCATGTACTTAAGTGTACAATATTTATTATTTTTTTAAAAATTAGGATGTTTTGAACGTAACCAGACCTGGCAAAATGTCTAGTTTTGATAGATTTGCTTAATAATCAAAGGATGTTTTCTTTTCTGCAATAGGCAATAGGATATCCTAGAGTTATTGAGGTTGCGGAATAATGGATAGGGTGTTGTTAGTTGAAGATTCAGAAGAATCAAGGTTAGTAGTTTCTAGGGCGTTAGCCAATTCTAGTATTTCTCTTATTGTTGCCGATTCTAAGAAGAGTTTGCTTGATTTGATTTTAAGTCATGGTGTTAATTTCGACTTAGCTGTTATCGATATTGTACTGCCAGACGGAACAGGCTTTGAGGTATATGAAACCCTTCAGGCCAAAGGAATGAAAAAAGATACTCCTGTGTTTTTTTTAACAAGCTCAGCCGAACTGGAAACTAAATTGCTAGCGTTCAATCTTGGTGCTGACGATTACTTAATTAAACCGATTAGCCCCATAGAACTAAGAGCCCGGATCGAAGCAAAGCTTAAAAAATCCAAAGCTGTTGCCGGTGATGTGATAATTCGCGGAAACTTGAGAATAGAACTATCTTTGCTAAAAACCTTTTTTATCGATGGCGCTAAGAAGACCGAAATATCACTAACTGCAACAGAGTTTAAAATATTAGCATTATTGATGCAAAACGAGAACGCGGCTTTTTCTCAAGACGAAGTTATAAATGCAGTGTGGGGTAGTGATGTGCACGTATTGGGAAAAACTGTAGTTTCCCATGTGTATGGTTTAAGAAAAAAATTGGGAATTTTGGGTGCATGTATCGAGAATATTCCTAATGTGGGGTATCGATTTAAACTTTCTGAAAGTAAAGATGAAACCGCCTAGCAGATGTTACGCGGTTTTTTGCAACGCCTGTAGCAAAAATTCTTTTGCAATATAAGCAAAGCTACTTGCCGGTGAAATAAATAGCATCGGTAGATAACCAGAGAAGACACTTCGATCAAGGTTTTCCAGTATGAGTATTTTTTGTAAATTTCTACGTGGGCATTGATTCCATTGAGAACGACTTAAGTTAGTTAAAAACATATAGCAAAATTTTCTATTTTCTAATACCGAAGGTCCATATTTTTCAAAGTCATCTATATCGGTATAGTAAAAATTTGTTTGAAGCGGGCGAAGATCTAGAGGTCTAATTTTTGACGCTAGAGATGGAATCGCATTTAATTTTATTAAAAGAGGATCGTTGTCTTTGTTGAATTGAGTGTTAACAACTATAGTGGGGATGCCGGCTACATACTTGTCTGTTAGGATTTCTGTTAAAAATTTATTTGCATTTTCATCAACAAAAATAACTTGAGCGGCCTGGCTGGAGTTTAATGAAGTCGATAAAATTAGAGACTTTTCGTCAAGTTCTAAGTCAGTTTTAGAAGTCGACATTTTTTCTTTTTTATCAATAAACGTTTTAAGTTTTGTTCTTATTTCATTAGCTCTTAATGCTAAGTTGTTAAATCCTGGCTTTTCAATATAATCCTTTGCTCCTAAACTGAGGGCTTTAAGGGCTAATTCTCTGCTGTCTCGGGCGGCGGAGGCTAACACAACGATGGGAGGGTGTGCGGTGGTGTAGTGTTTTTCAAGATAGTCAATCCCATCAAGTTCGGGCATGTGAATATCTAACGTCATAATATCGAACATCAAGCCGTCTTTTATTTTTTTTACAGCCTCGGCTCCATTAGTTGCAGTAGCTACGATTTCAAAGCCATTATCTGTTGTTAATATCGCTTCCAAAATTTTTAATATGGAAGGGGAATCGTCAACGCAAAACACTCGAACGGGCATTTTCTGTTTTTCAAGAATCTGATCTGACTTAGGTGTCTTTTCTGTGCCATAAATAGAGGGGCTTTTTTTAATCATTCCGTTGGGGCTTCTAGGAAGAATTTCGGATGGACCTACAAATAGGTAACCTTCGGAATTCAGGGTTCCAGCGAAAGCATCTGATATCGTTTCGATGTCACTCTTCTTAAAATAGGCTAAGACATTTCGACAAAAAATAATGTCAAATTTTCCTAGATTTTGAAAAGTTTGAGTCTCCATCAGATTGAGGGGTTTAAAGATAAAATGCTTTCTAACGGATTCCTTAAGCTTTGCAAATTTACTTATTTCGCCGGTACCCCGTGTCCAGTATTTCGAAAGGTAGAGCAAAGGAATCTCTTTGACTTCATCCCAAGTGTAGACGCCATTGCTTGCAAACTTAACAGAGACTCTATCAATATCTGTCCCTAGTACTTCAATTTCCAGATCAAAATTGTTATTTTTTACGTATTGATCAATATACATAAACAGAGAATAGGCTTCCTGGCCATTGCTACAAGCCGCAGACCATATTCTAATTTTTTTTCGTCCTGAGTTTTTTATCTGTTCAACTAGGTTGGGCAGAATGTTAGATTTTAGGTATTCAAACTGCTCAAATTCGCGAAAAAAGAAAGAATGATGAGTCGTAAAAATGGAAATCAAGTGTTCAATTTCTTCTTCTTGATGTTTTTTAAAATAGTTTATATAAGACGCCTCATCTAGTAGACCCAAACTCAAAGCTCTTTTTGTCAGTATTGATTCGATCATATTCAATTGCTTTTTGTTGACCATATTACCGGTACGTTCCGATACCGACAAAATAACTAAGCACATTAAATCTTCTGTGAGCTTTATTCGGGTCTCGGGCATTCTAATTTTCCTTAAATCTTGGGTCGTTAGCCGCCGGAATATTGTCATTGCCGGTCGTTACCAATTTCAGATGCGCCTGCGAATTTTCATCTAGATTGTTAGCCTCGGTATTTGTTGAATTTTCGTTTTTAGTTAATACTTTAGGAGCGATTGTTCGGACGCGTTTTTCTGAATATCCCGACACAACATTGAAGAGTTCAGAAACAATTTCATTCATGTGGTCAGCTTGTTCTGAGAGCGAACTTGCATTTCCAGAAACCCTTTGGGAGGTCGTCGCATTCGCATGAGTGGCTCGATCTAATTCATGCATAGCTTTTGAGATTTCGTTGACACCTTGAGACTGTTCTTGGCTGGCGACACTGATTTCAGAAACCATAGACGCCAAGTCATCAACGTTAACAACGACTTCTCTAAGTATTTCGCCGCATTGATCTGCGATCGTGACCCCAGTTTTCAATTTTTGTCGACCATCTGAAATTAAACTTTCTACTTTGCGTTTGCTTTCAGACACGGTATTTTCGACATTCTTGATACTTTCCGTCAGCATTTCAGAAATTTCTTTGGCTGCGTTTCCGCTCATTTGAGCTAAATTGCCGACTTCTTCTGCGACTACGGCAAAGCCTTTACCATGCTCGCCGGCACGTGCCGCTTCGACGGAAGCGTTGAACGAAAGAAGTTTAGTTTGGAAAACGATGTCGTTAATGACTTTAGTTTTATCTCCAATTTCTGCAATGACTCGCGCTATGTCACTAATCTGATTATTGCTTTCGACGATTTGTTTTAGAATAGCTTCGTTACTTACATTGATTTCGTTAATAGCTTTAGCCATGTCGGCGACTGACTGCTGACCTTTTTTTGCGATATTTGAAGACGAAGTAGCGACTTCTTGTGAACGAATTGAATTTTCGTTACTTTTGTTGATCATTGCATTTATTTCTTCTATGGATGCCGCAGTCTCTTGTAGTGCGGATGCCTGCTGGGTAGTAGACGCCGACAAACTTTGAGCAGAACCTGTTACGTCGGTTGCAGTCTGACTAACTTTAGTCGATTCACTTTCTAGTCTTGAAGTGATTTTTTCAAGAATTCCGCTTGTTGATCGGGACACTATAATTGTTGTTATTGCAAATAGAATTAAGATAACGATCCCGGCCAATGAAAGGTAGAAGCTTTTCTGAATGAATTTGTCGTTAGCCGGAGCTTCTAGAGTTAGATACCATCCTTTTCCTGGATAGACCGAAAATCCTTTTTCTTTTGCGTAGGCTTTCATGCTACGCGCCTGTATGATTTCATTCTCGTCTCTGACTAGTACATGGTGATCATCTTTCATAGATATAAATTCATCTAAAGAATCGTCTTTCGCTGAGAGTATTTTCTTCGGATCAGAATGATGCAGATAATTTCCTTCGGCGTCGAGAAGCGTCGGTAACACAACTGTAAATCTATCGTTGACCAGTTTTTCGCTTTCGGAAACCAGCATGTCTTTGACAACATCGTTCCAACTCATTTGATTGGTCCAAACACCTAAAATTTCGCCAGAGGAAGCGTCGCGGATCGGGGATGCAAACGTAAGTACTTTTCCATCAGTTAATGCCGTATTAGCGACGTCGCTATCTACGTGTAAATCTGAATGGTAAGCTTGGCCAGGCTGAATTTTGTTTTGCATACTGGCTTTAAACCAATTGGTATTGGAATAGTTCTTTTTAAGTAGGTTATCGGTATTTAATGGCTTGCCTTTTTTGTCGACTTTATTTGCGGCAATCACGTTTCCTTTTTTATCGACAACAAACATTACATCGTAAATAGGCGAGTAGGCGGCCATCATATCAGACATGAATTTGGTGATTCTTTCGGGATCTCCGCTACGAGCTGGTTCCGATAGCGCAAACGCTTGCACGTCTCCATAGCGTTCAAAGAGGTTGCGATCAATTTTGTCCATAATACTGTCAGCGGATTCATGTACGAGATGCGACTTAATGGTTACGCTTCCGTGATATATTTCATATGTTAGCCACCCACTTGTGAGCACGGAAACTAAACTGAGAGCCAGAATAACTGCTTGAAGCTTCTTCTTAAATGACCATGTACTGAACATACGTACCTCCCGACGGTCGATATGGTTATATTTCTACTTCTAAAATCGGATTGATTGGTTTGTTCCAACAGGGGCGGAGCTCCGAATTGAGATAACTTCATAGGCAATCTAGAAATCTGGATTGATGTAATTTATTAGGTTTTTTTGTATAGTAAGGCACGTGTTTAGTGCTTCAAAAAAAGATTTAGAGTTAAACCTGAATGAAGATTTCTGGATCATGCAAGTGTTTGAATTTTCGAAGATTTATTGAGGGGCAAAATTACAGAATTTAGAGACGGATACCGAAAATACATAGGTAGAGGTTACTTAATGTTAGTAGCGAAGAAACATCCGAAAGAAAAAGATAGAGTTGAAGCATTAAAGGCTCTCGAGCTCTTAGATACTATCAACGAAAAAGAATTCGATGAAATTACCTATCTTGCATCTCAGATTTGCAATACTCCAATAGCATTGTTTTCGCTTGTTGACGAAGATAGGCAATGGTTTAAGTCTAACCGTGGGTGTAATCTTAATCAAACTAGCAGAGACATCTCGTTTTGTTCGCACACTATTCTAGTTGAAGATGTATTTTGTGTATCAAATGCAAAGACGGATGGTCGATTTTTCGATAACCCTTTGGTGACGTCGGAACCAAATTTGCAATTTTACGCTGGAATTGCTATCCACGATCCAAGTACTCAATTACCTATTGGAACACTTTGTGTAATGGACAATAAGCCCAATCAAATAAATGAGTCGCAGATTAAAGCTTTGCATGCGTTAAAAAACCAGCTCCAAAAGTTGTTACAACTAAGAGAGCAATTAAAGTCGAGCAAGAAATTTGAAACGCAGTTGACGGTTCAAAACCAACGATTCGAATACATTTTGGAAGGTGCGGGCCTTGGAGCCTGGGATCGGTTGGTAGATACAAACGAAGTGTTCTTCGATAGGCGTTGGTGTGAAATGTTGGGGTTGAAATACGATGAAACTCCAAATTTATTGGCTACGTGGGATAAATTAGTCCACCCAGATGATAAAGCCAAAGCTTACGGTGATATCGAAGCGTATTTGGCTGGCAAAACTCCATTATACGAAAATTTACACCGGTTAAGACATTCTTCGGGCGACTGGGTTTGGATTTTAGATCGGGGGCGTATCAGCGAGTGGCACGAAAATGGTAAACCAAAGAGATTCACGGGCACTCATTTTGATGTAACAAATCAGGTTAAGTCGGAAAAAAATCTAGAAGAGGCACAGAAAATTGCGAAAATTGGTAGCTGGAGCTTTGATTTACGCACGAGAAATCAAATGTGGTCAGCAGAACATTTTAAAATTTTTGAAATTCAGTCACCGCAGTCACAAGAAAAATTATACGAATTGTATCGCGAGCGCATTCATCCTGAAGATATAGCGGAACTTGATCGCTTGATTGATAGAGCAACAAAATTCGGAGAAGGATTTGTTTACAATCATCGGGTCTGGCTAGATAACGGAGCTAGAATCAAGTATGTGCAAGGTATTGGACAAGTTACCTTTGATCTAAACGGCGTCCCACTACTAGTAGCAGGGACTTGCCAAGATATAACTCACCAAGTGCAAATAGAAAACGAGTTGGAAATTAAACGAGCGGAAGCAATTCAGACCTCAAAAATGGCCATTTTAGGTGAAATGGCAGCGGGAGTAGCGCATGAAATTAATAATCCACTCGCGATTATTAAGGGAAACATTTTGCTATTTAAAACTCAGCAACTAGATAAAGACAAACTTGAAAAACGAATTGATACAGTTAACTCATGTGTCGACCGTATTGCAAAGATAGTGAAAGGGCTAAGTCAATTTTCTAGATCGTCCGAGTTAGGTACTCGGGAAAACTGCCCGTTATCCAAGATTATCCAAGATTCCGTTTTTCTATCAGAAGTTAATACGAAACGGCACGGTGTCGAGCTAAGAGTTCAGGATCCTGGAGACCTGGAAATTAACTGCAATGAAATTGAAATTGAACAGGTAGTAGTTAACTTAATTAAAAACGCCGTTGATGCTGTAAAAGATTTAGACCAAAAATGGGTAAGTATAGTTGCTGGTCGTGAAAATGGAGTCGTTTTTTTAAAAGTCATAGACTCGGGAAAAGGAATATCTCCTGAGGTTGAAAGTAAAATATTTCAACCTTTTTTCACAACTAAAATGGTTGGAGAAGGAACTGGTCTTGGTCTTTCTATCAGTAAAGGAATTCTAGACAGTCACAATGCCACAATTCAAATAAACAAAAATATTGAAAATACATGTTTTGAAATTAGATTCCCGCAAAATTTAGCACGAGATGTTGCCGCCTAAAAAAACTACAAAGAAAGGATTCAAAAATGAAACGTCAAAAAAGTATTCTCGTTTTAGATGACGAACCAGAAATTGGAGAGGTGATTTTAGATATTTTAACTCCAGTGTATCAAGAGGTGGTTTTTTGCTCGGCCCCAAGTAAGGCGAAAGAAATTGTATCTGAACGGTCCTTTTCAATGATCTTAACGGATGTTCAAATGCCCGAGCTCCGAGGGCAAGATTTTGTGAAATTTGTGCGTTCGATAGGCAGAATTGATCCGATAATTTTTATTACGGGAAACGCGACTAAGGATTTTTTGCTATCGGCCGTTCGCCTAGGAGCCAGCGACGTTATCGAAAAGCCCTTTGAAATAAATGAATTGCTGCAAACCATTGAAAGGGCGTTTGAGTTAGAAAAAAGACGGTATCAGCTTTATGAGACTATTTTTACAAAAGAAGATGCTGAAAATTCGATCGGTGGGCAAAAGAAAATGATAGGTCTATTGCAAGCTGTAAGGGATAAAAAGTCAGGCAGCTAAATTTTAATTAGCCGTGTGATGCAAAATAAAATGTGAGGTGTCGGTGGAAAATAAACGAGTTCTAGTTGTAGATGACGAGCCTTTTATGCGGACTTTGCTGATTGATTTGATCAGTGACCTAGATGTTCAAAGTGATGAAGCCGAAGACGGTAAGGTCGCTTTAGAGCGTCTCCAGCAGAACGAGTATCATCTAGTTATCAGCGATATTCGAATGCCACATTTAGGTGGCATAGATCTTTTTGAAAATGCACTCAAATTGAACATTTTGTCGCCGTTTATTTTTCTTACGGGATATAATGACGATTTGATGATCTTAAGAGCCCTAAAACTTGGGGCGGTAGATTTTATTGGAAAGCCGTTCCTGCCTGTTGAGCTCAGCAATGTAATTTCTCGGACTTTGGAGCTAGGACAAAGGCGAATAGAAATAGCGGATGAGATACGACGGAATAGTCCCCATCTCTTGCCTAAAAAGAGGACGTAATTATTCTCCGAAAACTTTAAGTTTTTTCTGTAGATCTTTTAGAAGTGATTTGATTTCTTGCAGTTGCTCTTGGTCCCGGCTCATTTTGCCGTCATACTTTTGAGTTAGGTCATTCCAGTAACAAAGGGCCGAGTGGACGTCGCTGTTCAACTCTAACCAGCGTTCTTTAAATCTCTGATCTTTCGCGGGAGGGGCTATCGGCGCGGGTTTGTCGGCCGTTTTACGCCCTTTAGGCTTTGGATTTTGAGTATTTTTGTCTTTAATCGTCATCTGTTCCAGTTCTTCAATTCAATTCGTGTGAGTAAGGACGACAGTGCACCAAATAAAAGTTTTTTTGACAAGAAAATATTTGAAAAAAAATTTGATAACCCCTTGAAAAAGAACTACTTTGAGGGACTATTCTTTATAAAGGAAGTCGCATGTCCCAAGAAATTATTTACACAATGAAAGGGGTTTCGAAAGTATATCCCCCTAATCGCTATGTGCTTAAAAACATATACTTGTCCTATTTTTACGGCGCCAAAATTGGCGTTCTTGGTTTGAATGGTTCAGGTAAGTCATCTTTGCTCAGAATTATGGCTGGTGAAGATAAAGAATTTTTAGGCGAGGCCTTTCCTGCAAAACAAATGCGTGTCGGTTATTTGAAACAGGAGCCTGAATTAGACGAAAACGCGACAGTAAAAGAAAATATTTTTTCTGGCATGGGTGAATTGCCTAAATTGATGAAAGAATACAACGCGATTTCTGAAAAGTTTAATGATCCAGAGTTAGATCCGGACGTGATGAACGATCTGATTGAAAAACAGGGTGCTCTACAAGAAAAAATCGAAGCGCTAGGTGGTTGGGAAGTCGATCAAAAAATCGAATACGCAATGGATGCCTTACGTTGTCCAGATGGTGATGCGATCGTGAAGCCGCTTTCTGGTGGTGAAAAACGTCGAGTGGCTTTATGCCGTTTATTATTAAGTGAACCTGACATTTTATTATTGGATGAACCGACGAATCACTTGGATGCAGAGAGCGTGGCTTGGCTTGAGCAGTACTTGCACAAGTTCCCTGGAACCGTCATTGCGGTCACGCATGATCGTTACTTCTTGGATAATGTAGCCGGCTGGATTTTGGAGCTAGATCGTGGTGAAGGGATCCCGTTTAAAGGAAACTATACGTCTTGGTTAGAACAAAAAGATGCGCGCTTGTCGCAAGAACAAAAAGAAAACACTCGTCGTAACAAAACACTCGAACGCGAGCTAGAATGGGTTCGTATGAACCCAAAAGCACGTCAATCAAAATCAAAAGCACGTGTTTCTGCCTACGAAAGCATGTTAAAAGAAGCCTCTCCAGAGAAAATAGCAGAAATGCAAATCTACATTCCACCGGGACCTCGTTTGGGTGATATTGTTATCGAAGCGAAGGACATTGTTAAAGGTTACGGTAAAAAATTGCTATTTGATCATGTAAACTTCACGATTCCTCGTGGCGCGATCGTGGGTGTAATTGGTCCGAACGGTGTCGGTAAATCAACATTGTTTAAAATGATTGTTGGTAAGGAACAGGTGGATAGCGGGTCGTTCAAGGTCGGCGAAACAGTGAAAATGGCCTACGTAGATCAGACGCGTGAAACGTTAGATCCAAACAAGTCTGTATTCCAGGAAATCTCCGAGGGTAGTGACACAATCAAATTAGGTATTCGCGAAATCAATTCTCGCCAGTATTTGTCTTGGTTCAACTTCTCAGGCGGCGATCAAGAGAAAAAAGTCGGCACCTTGTCGGGTGGTGAACGAAACCGTGTGAATATGGCGAAGATTTTAAAGCAAGGTGCGAACTTGTTGCTTCTGGATGAGCCCACGAATGATTTAGACGTAAACACTATGCGTGCCCTTGAGGAAGCGTTGTTAGAATTCGGTGGTTCCGCGATTGTGATTTCCCATGATCGTTGGTTCTTGGATAGAATTTGTACACACATCATGGCATTCGAAGGTGATTCAAAAGTTGAATTCTTTGCTGGTAATTTCACTGAGTACGAGGAAGACCGCAAAAAACGTTTCGGTGATCAAGCGCCTAAACGTATCAGATTCCGCGATATTTTATCTTAGTTAGTTTCTTTACCTAGGGCGCCGGTCGAGCGCTCTGGGTTATTTCTTAAATACGCTAGTTAGGCATTCGTAGGCTTGTTTCAACTCTACAAAGGCGTGTGCGGATCCCGAGTGTGTATCCGGGTGTTTAACTAACGCCAGTTTTCTATACGCTTTCTTTAGCTCGTCCACGGTAAAGTCCTCAAGTAAGAACATCTTTTCATTAATGAAGAAAGTCATAGCTATAGTTTGTTTTTCATTCAGTTTATGAGGTACTCCCTTAGGTCGAGGAGGGGCTTTCGCGGGCGGTTTGGCCAATGTAGCGGTAGAATTTGCCTTCGAGTGTACCTTTTTTGCCCAATCGTTAGTATCGTTTGCGGTGTATTTCGTTGAAGGTTGAAAACGTCGGTACGGTGTTTCACTCATTTTTGCTTTAGATACAGAAAATGAATTTGGTTTTTGTTCAAACAGGCGTTGGCGTAGTTGATTGAACTCAGGATTATCTTTTTGTGGTGTGTTTATAGAGGAAAACGCGTCTTTCGCAGAGGAATTACCAGTGTTTTTGTTAGATTTTTCGATTTTTTCTCTAAGGATTTCAGCAAAAGACCCTGTCGACATACTCTTTTATCGGTAAGAAAATGATAAGGAATAGCCCAGAAACCACATAGAGAGCCGTTTTTTGGTCATTTTCCCTTCGATTTCATAGAGAAAATGCAGGAATCTTTAAAAAAAAATCAAAGGTCGTGCATTTTTTTTTGGACAAACCTCTAGTTATCGTGAACACTAGGTCCATCAGTCATAAACAACTCATTAACGAAAGGGAAATGACATGGCAAAAAAGACTACAAAAAAAGCAGCTAAAGCTACTAAAAAAGCGGCTCCTAAAAAAGCTACTAAAATGAAAGCAGCTCCAAAAGCTAAAGCTACTAAAAAAGCAGCTAAGCCAGCTAAAGCTAAAAGAAAACCAAATCCAGCTTTATTACAAAAGCTAACTCCTTCTGATGCATTAGCTGCAGTTGTTGGTGGCGCTCCACTTCCTCGTTCACAAGCTCTTAAAAAAGTTTGGGACTACATCAAAAAATACAACTTACAAGATGCAACTAACCGTCGCAAAATCAACGCTGACGACAAATTGAAAACTCTTTTCGGTAAAGCTTCAGTTGGTATGTTAGAAATCGGTGGCATCCTAGCTAAACACCTTAAGTAATTATTAGTATTTAATAATTGTTTAGAAATGAGCCCGGGCGAAACCCGGGCTTTTTTTTTCTCATAATAGTACAGTCTTGTTGAACATATCAAGATTTCTGGATGTCTCTTAGCGAACTTCGATTTTGGTCCGAAGATTAGAGTGAAAAGGCGGTATCCTATGTCACTCAAGTTACGGTTAATTTCGGCGTTTGGTGTGCTCGTGCTGGGTATAATTATTAGCTCAGTACTGGCGGTTTTTACCGTCGATCAAGTGAGTTCTAAGTTCAACCGTCTAACTTCTGAGAGCGTGCCTAAGCTCGGGGATTTGTCGGGTTTGCGGAATCGTGGACGACAGGTTCATTCTGAAATTTTAACTATCAATTTATTGGGGACTGATAGCGAAAGCCGTAAGAAGAGCTTAGAAGGTTTGAATAAAGGTATTAATCGATACCAAGAAATTGCGAAAGAGTTTGCCGGACGAGGATTCAGTTCTGAGCAAGAGAAAAAGGTTTATGATAGAACTGAAGCCTTGTGGGTAGACGTTGCGACGATTGCGCGTGCCTACTTGAAAAATGCCGTAGATTCGGATGGGAAATTGCATCTATTGTCCTTAGACCAAATTAAAGATTTAAATGAAAAGGTGGCGGCTCATCAAAAAGCTCTTTTGGAACTGGATGATGTAACAGTTGAAACCGGAGAAAGGTGGACGAAGCAAGCGAATGAGACGGAAAGGCAGGCCAAGAATATCATCCTTGCTATTTCTATAGCGTTGGTTTTGTGTGGTTTTGCGATGTCCTGGATATTAGCAAAGAAAATCACTTTGGAACTGGATCAAATCTCAAACTCTTTAATTACGAGTTCGCGTTCGGTAAAGCATCAATCGGAGCTTCTGCGTGAGTCCAGTAATCAGTTGAGTGCCGCAACGTTAGAGCAATCAGCAGCCATCACGGAAACAGTCGCTGCAACATCAGAAATCGCCTCTATGATCGCGCGTACGTCGGATAGTGCCGTCCAAAATAGCGAGCTTGTAGAGGAAAGTTTGAATCATTCTAAAGAGGGAAAACGTGCTTTAAGTGAAATGATTTCAGCGATAGAAACCATTGAAAAGTCGAACTTAGAGATGAGTGACCAGATTCAAATGAATACAAGTGAATTGAACGAAATTTCTAAGTTAATGAATGAAATAAAACTGAAAACGGCCGCTATTAATGACATTGTGTTTCAAACGAAACTGCTTTCTTTTAATGCGAGCGTGGAAGCCACACGTGCCGGTGAAGCGGGTAAGGGTTTTGCCGTTGTGGCAGAGGAAGTGTCCAAGTTGGCAGTATCGAGTGGGCTAGCCGCTCGTGAAATTGAAAAAATTCTAAAGCAAAGCGATGACCGTGTCCTCGAAATTATTAGCCAAACAAAGTCGTCAGTGGATACATTGGTTAAAAAGGGAACCGAGAAAACTGCAGACGGGCAGCGTATTGCTAATAGGTGCGTCGGCTTGTTTGATAAGCTATCGGTGTCAGTCGATCGTATTGCCCAGCTCACTAATCAGATCTCAGTCGCAGCTAAAGAGCAAACGACGGGCATTAAAGAAATTAATATAGCTATGCAAAGGGTCGACACGTCGACAGCCGTTAACTCGAAAAGTGCCCAGGAATGCTTTCACTCGGCAGACGTCACGGCAAGCGAGGTCCATAATACCGACGAAGCTGTACGGAAGCTTCATACGATCGTCCATGGTAATTCTGATCAAGCTAAAGGGAAGTTGGCGGCATAGTTTGTATTCTATCATCTGACTTTACATTCTAAGGGGGGTTTGCTAGTGTCGCCTAGTAGCCAATATGATTAAGGAACCCCCATGTCTGTTAAGCCGCTTTCTTTAGACGAACAGAAGAAAATGAGACTCGTGTGCAAACTTGCTGCGCAAACGCGCGAGTACATCGCTCCCTACGTAAAAGCGGGTGTATCTTTAATTGAAATCGATAAAATTATTTATGATCATACAAAGACATTAGGATGTGAACCGGCGACATTGGGTTATCGTGGTTACCCGGCTTCATGCTGTACCAGTGTTAACGATGTTATTTGTCACGGAGTTCCCGATGATTACGTTTTACAAGATGGCGACATCGTTAACGTGGATATTACTCACAAGTTAGACGGCTTTTTCGGTGACACCTCGAAAACATTTTTAATTGGAAATGTTTCGGAAGATGCAAAAAAGATCGTAGATATCGCAAAACGGGCAATGGATGTAGGTATCGAAGCTATCACGCCAAACGGTTATACGGGTGACATTGGGTTTGAAATCAATAAATTTGCCACCCGAAATGGATGCTCGACGGTTAAAGAAATCGGCGGTCACGGTATTGGGCGCGTGTTTCATACAGAACCGTTCATTCCATCATTTGGGAAAAAAGGTAAAGGCGAAAAACTGATTCCATTTCATTGCTTCACCGTTGAGCCGATGGTGAATTTAGGAACGGATCAAATTGTTGAGTTTCCTATTAAGGGTTCTCAGCATCATTATTATAAGACTAAAGATAAACAACTGTCGGCACAATTTGAACATACTATTTTGCTAACAGATACAGGTTATGAAATTTTAACGGTTCCATAGGAACCTAGGAGAAAATACATGGCATCTACTCAGGCAGCGGGACGTACTAACGCTAAAACAAAAATGAAACTTTCTACAAAAGGTTCTTACGATAAACAGACTCATACTGTTGATTACAAAGTTTGTCGTGAAGCGATGGAAAATCCAGAGGTATTCGAAAAAATGGCTTTATGGGGCCGTGAAGAAATCAAAATCGCTGAAACAGAAATGCCAGGCTTGATGGCATTAAGAAAAGAATTTGGTAAACAACAGCCACTTAAAGGTGCACGTGTTACAGGTTCATTGCATATGACCATCCAAACGGCAGTTTTGATCGAAACTTTGATTGCATTAGGCGCTAAAGTTCGCTGGTCATCTTGCAACATCTTCTCGACACAAGATCATGCGGCGGTAGCAATGGCCGCGGCGGGTGTTCCAGTGTTTGCATGGAAAGGTGAAACTGAAGCTGAATACAATTGGTGTATAGAACAAACGATCACGGGTTGGGGATCAGAAGGTTACAACATGATCCTTGATGATGGTGGCGATTTAACAAACATGATGCATGAGCCACGTTTTGCTAAAGAACTTAAAAAAATCATAGGTGTTTCTGAAGAAACAACTACAGGTGTTCATAACTTAGAAAAAATGTTGGCTAAAGGATTGTTGAAAATCCCGGCGATCAACGTGAATGACTCTGTAACTAAATCTAAGTTCGACAACTTGTACGGTTGCCGTGAATCATTATCTGACGGTATCAAACGCGCAACAGACACAATGGTAGCAGGTAAGACAGTAGTTGTTGCTGGTTACGGCGACGTCGGAAAAGGTTCGGCAAATTCACTTCGTGGTTTTGGTGCGCGCGTACTAGTAACTGAAATTGATCCAATCTGTGCTCTACAAGCGGCGATGGAAGGCTTTGAAGTCACAACTATGGACGAAGCGTGTGCCAACGCAGATATCTTTGTAACTGCAACGGGTTGCTGCGATATCATCACTGAAAAACATTTCAATAAAATGAAAAACAACGCGATCGTGTGCAACATTGGTCACTTTGATATCGAAATCGATATGCCATGGTTGAACAAGAATTCAAAAATTCGCGAAATCAAACCTCAAGTTGACATCCATACTTTAAAAAATGGTCGTCAAATTATCGTTCTTGCTAAAGGTCGCTTAGTGAACCTAGGCTGCGCGACTGGTCACCCGAGCTTCGTAATGAGTAACTCATTCACGAATCAAGTGCTGGCACAAATCGAACTTTTCACTAACCGTGATAAATACCAAGAAATCGGCGTCTATCGTTTACCAAAACACTTAGACGAAAAAGTAGCTGCATTACATTTGGATAAATTAGGTGTGAAGTTGACTAAACTATCATCTAAACAATCAAAATACCTGGGAATGAACACTGAAGGTCCATTCAAACCAGAACACTACCGTTACTAAGCTTCAACCTACAAACAAAAGCCGCATTACACATGCGGCTTTAAGGTACCAGGTCCTAAAAGTCCGTACTGATGCGTCAGTCCTTTTAGGACCTGGTACCTTTTGTTTTATTTTGCGAGTTGTGAGGCGTTTATCGTTTTCGGTGGGCAAATGGATGTGCAAACTCGGATCTTGAAGTTTGGGAATAACGAATATATTCCGCCGCCGAGACTGCCGATGGCGAAGGTTGTGCCGATGTAGGTTAAGTACAGCGGTAGTGGTTCGTCGATTAGGTAGGGTGTCAGTGACAGATATGCAGATTCCGGTTTGGTCGCTAGTAGCAAAATGATTGCCGCGAATTTGAAACTGCTGGCAAAAACGTGGATCGCCGATTCTTCGCTTGTGATACCGCCCAATGGAGCTCGGCTTTTTCGTTCTTCTAAAATATCTATCAGTTCTAAATACGCATCGACGACTAGTAAGCCAATCGCGGTCCATAAAAGCAAACCGGCCGAGTTATATACAAATAAAAAAAATGAAAGTGGCACGAATACGAACGCTCTTGCTGTGTGAATACTATGTTCACGGCGGGCAGCGGGTAGTAAGTGAAGTTTATATTTCCACAAATGAAAGTACAAACCATCAAATGTCCCAAGAACAATAAAGAAAATCATCAGAACCGATATCGTAATATACATGGTACCGCCCTGGCTAAAGGATACTGAAGTGGGCCAATTAGCGCAATAGACGAAAAAAGTTCCGGGCCCTAAAACACCCCGTTATAGCCGGGCGTCAGTTAAATTTGAATAGAGCCATATTAGAGACTATTCATTTGAGATGTTGGATTATTTTAGGACCTGGCACCTTATGGCGGTACAA
>DDTZ01000171.1 GCA_002344565.1 Bdellovibrionaceae bacterium UBA2351
GGATCAACATCTGGGAGCAGGTCATGGAATTTAAATGGTACTAGTTTCTGAATAAAGCAGTTGCCTTTGTGCCTTAGGCACCAATTATTTGAGATCCAGAGTTGCTTCCAATTTAACTGCTCCATTTTAGGATTTCATTTTTTCTGACTTATCTTCAAATCTCTTAAAACGTACTTTAAAATTCTGAGTATTTTGAAGGTTGCTCTTCAATTTGAGATAATATTTTAAAATACGGTTGAGATATATTGTTTTGGATTTATTGAACCGCAGTTTGATTTTTAATTTCATTTCGAACTTGAGGTGTTGGAATTTTAACTCAGTATCTCTAGACATTGGTCTTTCGTCTTTGGTCTATTATTGTTTTCATGTCCTACTATACTCTCCAGATTTGAATTAAATTAAGAGATGTTGGTCCTCTTTGAAATACTTTCTAAAAAAGGAAATAGCATTTTTAGTGGTGGTATTTACCGTCTACTTCTTTTTCCCAAATTTAGAGGCGTAATAATTTTATTTTATTTTTATCAAAATAGACATTTAGACAGGTTAGAAAAACTTCAATATTCCGAAATAGATAATTAATGAACCAGGAGATTTAATGGCAAATCGTAAATCGAAACCCAAAGTACTCAGTATGTTTTCTGGATGCGGTGGCTTGGATTTTGGCCTCACTAAAGCTGGATTCGAAGTTGTTTGGGCGAACGACTTTGATTCTGATGCTTGTGAAACGTATCGAAAAAACATTGGTGAGATCCATTGCGGTGATATTAACCAAATTCCTACTCCCAATATTAAGAACCTAGATCTTTTAGTTTCTGGTTTTCCTTGTCAGCCTTTTTCAAGTGCCGGAAATAGAAAAGGCGTGAAGGATCATCGTGGACACTATTATCAGAAAACATTAGATTATATCGCTCAGTTGAAGCCCAAAGCAGTTTTGATTGAAAATGTAAGAGGACTTCTTTCGGCGAAGCTAGATGATTCATTGCTAATTGATTATATGGTAAATGATCTTGAAGATAAGGGGTACACGGTAAGGTATCACCTTCTAAATTTTAGTCACTTTGGAGTTCCTCAGTCGCGTATTAGGGTTATTCTGATTGCTTTAAAAAATGGTAATTACATTAACTCCGTATTTCCCGAAGTTGTAACTGGCGTTGACTTATCGATATCAAAGACTCTAGCTGGTTTAAACAATAAAGTTCCAAATCACAATGAATTTATGAAACTAAATCCTCAAGCTTTAGAGTTAGGGCAACATGTTCCTGAAGGTGGAAGTTGGAAGGATATCCCAACAAGACTACTGCCAGAAAGGCTTAAAAAAATAAGAAGTGATATGAAGGCCTACGGTTCACCCGTGATTTACCGAAGGTGTTCTCGCAACTCTGTTATGAGCACTGTGACGGCTGCTTTCAAGCCTGAAATTGCAGCAGTTTGGCATCCGATTCACAATCGCATTTATTCTGTGAGAGAGGTTGCAAGATTTCAAAGTTTTCCGGATAGTTTCGTTTTTTTAGGACGGTCTATTAAATCGAAATATCAGCAGTTAGGGAATGCGGTTCCACCCCAAATAGGTTATCTTTTTGGTAAACATATAATTGCTTGTTTAAACGGACATCCTATAAAACATAAAAACACTGGAATTGCGTTAAATGACCTTAAAGTAAATAAGCAATTAGAATTTGAAGATTTGGCGGCATAAGTGTACCTCGCGAAAACCTGCTTAGCCAAAGCATTTAGTAGACTAAAAGAAATTACGCCTGAAGAAATCGATGGTAATAGGAAGACAAAGGTAAGTCAGTTGAGACACCTTTTTGCGGTATCTTATTTGATCAAGAAGTACAAAATAAAAAATGGAGAAGTTGATCTGACTCCGACAATTGGTAGCCATAGGTCAGATTTTAAAGAGGCAGTTGGCGAGACCGTACGTATTGATGAAAATGGAAACTATACTAAGGATTTTTACGGAGAATTTGACCAAGCCAGCGATTATAAAGCAGGAAATAATTTTTTAACTACGATGGTTCGCTACGGGGGATACTATCCTGGTCAAAGCGGTGGGCGAGGCAAAGCAGTATTAGAAATTGTGGTAAGAGATAGTCGGAACTTTGTAAAGTTCGCGGATACGCTAGACGAAGCCTTAGCAGAGGATTATAATTTAGAGACAATTCGATTTCCCCTAGTTATCTGGCTTTGTAGGTTTAAAAAATTAAACCTCATAGATTCAAATTTTGATTCATCAGCAATAGCTAAAGCAATTAATTCTGTTATTAGTGAAAATTACGAGGAAAAAATAGCGAAACATTTAAGTATATCAAAATCGGATGTTGAAGCTTTTTTAAAAAAGCATTCATTAGATTTAAATATTTTTATGGATGAACTTGCAGATTTAACGTCATTTGTTATTGATTTTCAAAAAAAGACTTCAAATGATAAAATAGGCACTAAAGTCAGGCTCTCAAGCGCCGCTACAATTACTAATAATGTTTCAAATCGAATAATACTATCTGGGCCACCAGGGACCGGAAAAACTTATGTGGCAAAGGAGATAGCATTTATTGGCGCCAACGCAATTTCTACGAAAGAACGTTGTGCCCTTGTGCAATTCCATCCTTCCTATTCCTATCAACAGTTTGTAGAAGGTGTTTTTCCAACCCCTTTTCCGGATGGTTCAACTGCATATCAGGTTGTGGATGGCGCGTTGATGATTCAATTTCGCAAAGCAAACGGTTGTCCAGTTGAGCTTTTAGTTGTTGTAGAAAAAAGGAATGATGTTCTTACGATTAATCTTCCAATCGGGACAATTAGAAAATATGATTTCGATGTAAATGATAATATTAAAATATACTGGAATGACGAGCAATTGATATTCGATTCGCATCATGGAGATTCTTTTATTTCCAGTTGTAAAGAGAATGTTAAACTTTCAGAATTCATGGGGCCTCGTGAAAAAGCAAATATTCAAATTAAATTTCTATCTGAGTCGTGGGGAACGGGAAACTATGTAATCGTAGTGGATGAAATTAATCGCGGGAACGTACCAGAGATATTCGGAGAGCTACTTTATGCATTGGCTGAAGAAAACCATTCGGAATCGACTCCAGTCAAACTTCAGTATAGCGGATTTAACTTTGTATGGCCCAAAAACCTATCAATAATTGCAACAATGAATGCTTCAGATAGGTCGATTGGCGATTTGGATCAGGCATTAAAAAGGCGATTTAATTTTATTCACGTGAATCCACAGCACGAAAGACTTGCGTACGGTAGTGATCCCTTTCAAGTAAAGGTAATTTCAGAACTTTTCAATGAAGATCCTTTTAAAATCAAAGGAGAAGAAAACATTTCAAGTTGTGATTTCGCAATTAGATCTGCTAACATAATACTTGAATCATACCCTGGGGTACGCCTCCCGTTGTTAAGTGAATCATTAAAACAAATTAATGAAATATTAATATCGGATGAAATGGCAATTTTTGAAGCTAGTGAAAAATTAATTGGACATTCATTTTTTATTAAAATAGCAAGGCTGATTGCAACAGTAGTATTGGATCGATTTGGCAGTAGTTTAAATTCACAGATTGAAAACTCTGCCGCCGTTTTTGAAGCTAGTCAAAAAATACTTCGAATTTGGAATGAATCTATAGAGAGTGAATTGAAACCACAGATCAAGGCAATTGTTTCCCATAGTCCCCAACTTTATAATCAAGTTATCCAAATGTGGACATACGGGGAGACAATGAAAGTTGGAGATCTCCAGAAAACTGAAAAGAAATTGGGCTAAAAAAAATTGAATAAAAATTCTGAATTCGTCGGCATTGATGGAGAGATAGTTTTAGAAGCTAAATGTCTTTCTAATTTGAAAGACGCTAAAGCGGAAGATATCGACCGAGCTACTCGTGGTATATTTCAATTATGGAGCACCTATTTTAGATTTAGAAAGGATTCTGTTGTAAAAACAGCCCCTCATACATTTGGAACCGGTGAAAGAAGCAAATATTTCAATTTACTGATGAGTATTTGGCTAGCTGAAATAAATTCAATATTGGAAAATAGTTTGCTTCCAACATTCAATTCAAAAAAGATTAAATCTAATCAATTTAGGGGAAAAATTGATTTTCTAAAAAGTCTTGTGAGGAATTTCGGTCTAATAGGGAGCATCGATACTACTGTCAATCAGATCAACTACGACATTCCGCACCTTAGAATAATTAAAGAAGCTTTTGAACTTCTTTCTAAATCCAATGCTTTCGGAAATGGTCAAAGTGCATTGGAAAAAGGCAATTATCTTCAGGTTCAGAAGGCGCTAAAAATGTTACGCCCAGTCCCGAGCATGGGCGATATTGCTAAAAGTGCTAATATAATTAATAGTGAAAAAATTCATCTTCAGGATGGGAATATAGGTTTTGCAAAATTACCGAAGAAACTTAATGCTTTAACACCTGTAATAAAATTTTCGTTGGATTTCATTCTCGGTAGCGATTTTAATGTGAATTCACCCGGAATGAGAGTCGGTGGCATTAGGTTAAACCTAAATTATCTTCTCGAATATGTGTTAGGTGAGGCGCTTAAATTAAATCGTGGAAGACGAGAGGGGCTTCAGGTAAAGGATGGAAAAATAAATAGAATTAGGCTAAAAAATAGAGCAATGAATGTTGATTCGAAGAGATGGATGAATCCGGATTGCTTTGGAATCATAGAAGACTATAAAGCGGGGTTAGATTTGCTCTATATAGTCGATGCTAAGCACAAGTCATTTTTTTCTGATAAAAAAAATTTGAATAAACTAGATCGTGAAGACTACTACCAAATTGTGGCATATGCTGCGACTCATTCCAAACAATCATTTAAAGTAAAAAATAGTAATATAGAATATTTTTATGCACTGGTGGGACTTGCTAAAGAAGAGGAATTGTTAGATAGACAAGACAGAAAAATAAGATATTTTGACTGCCAAAATATAAATATTATCGAGATTGATTACGATGTTGATGGAGCTTCAGTTACCAAAAATATTCACACAATACCTTTCAAGTTCGCTCAATTTCTTTATGATATTGGAAAAACGAATAATGAAAATGAAATTAGAGACCATATAAAAAGAGTTGGAGAAGAAATTCTTAAAGTTTTTGACGACTCTAAGGCATAACCAAAAAATTTGGGGCTAAAGGTTTCATCTATTTTATTTTCAAAATTTACATCAATTAGATATCACCTACGGCAAGTGACCTCACCTGACACGCCCATATCCTATTCTAATTTTGAACACCAGTTAGACCTTAATCTTGTCTCTCTAAACGGGAAACTTACCCGCCATAGAGAATAGGATTAATTAAAGCTAAATAGTTCATTCTAATTGGTAAGGATGTGAATGATTAAATTAGAAAAGCAATTAAAAGCATTGTTGTCTAAAAATGGGATCACTATTGCCCAGCTGGCTCGTGAAACGCATGTGCCTGCAAAAACTATTTATGGCTGGATATCTGGTAATAATCCCAAGGATTTTAACCAAGTTAAAAAGATAGCAAGGTATTTCAAGGTGACTCTTGATTCGCTCGTATTTGGCGAAATTGATTCGCGCGAGATTGAATTATACTTTCCGGAAATTAATGCCGGTGTATATGAAGTCGTTTTAAGAAAAGTTAAAGATAAAAATTAATAATCTAGGAGGCTTGTCATGCGAAAGTTAAACTTTGTGATCAAAATAGTAATTTGTGTTTATATGGTTTCAGTTGCAGCTGCGCAGACCGAAACATTCCCGGAGGCACATAGTCCTGCAATTCAGAATAGTGACGTCAATAAAATATCAGACGGTAGTAGGTTTGATTCTATAATTAGTTCGGGCTATCGGCCTAGAGCTTCCGATTCTTTGCTAGAGTTAAACTACTTCAATTATAACTACACTATGGGCCTGACTGCGTCTTCGACCACCATCAGCGGTTCCGTTAAGTTTGCAGATATTAAATCTACCGCATCCTATGTGGAAGCGAATTACATTTATGCACTAAGTGATAAATCGAATATTAAAATTTCTGTCGAGAATACTTTCAATAAAGGTAGTTCCTACAATTACACGGCAGACGCGAAATCTGTTGGCTATTCTGACTATTCAACCTCTAAAAAAGGATTTGCTGAGTCAGTACTAACCGTTGATCGTTTGTTTAAGAATGCAGATGATTTACGCATCGTCGGTGCAGTTAATTTATCCCCCGGTCTTGGAAGCGCAAGTGATACTAATAGTCTTCGAGGGGGATCAGCGATTGGATTTGGGTTTGATCTCTATAAATCAAACGGAAAAATTGAATTCAATACGGGAGTTTCCTACTGGTCGTATATGGCTCAAGCATATGATGACGGTAAATCATCAAACGAAACAACGGGCGGAAACCTTCTTACAGTTAAAGTTGGCGCAAATGTCTTTATCGAGTCCAATGCAAGCTTTGGTATTGAGATTGGCCGCAAGCAATATGACTCGAGCACCACAAAGTACAAAAACAATACTACGCCTTATGAAACGGCCGGCTACGGCTCAACATCATATCTGATTGGATACAAAAATGCGTTGTCCAAGGATTTAGCATTTCAAATTGGTTATTACGGTGAAAGTATTGATTCTAGCGTGTTGAAAGTTTCAACGACAAAGATTACTTCAGACCAAACGACTGCAACTGGATTCGGATTGGGTCTAAAAATTGGATTCTAAGAAAATTTGTAAACTAAATTCAAAAATAAAGGGGACCAAATGAAAATTCAAATGATAGCTTTAGTACTGCTTTTAAGTTTAACAGGATGTAACAAGTCTTCGGATTCGCCGTCTGCTACGGCAGCCGTTGAGGGTATCGACTACTCTGGAACTTATAGTCTGAAAGGGGTTGAGTGTTATAATTCAAGCCTAACTACGCTTACAAATAGCGCAACTTGGGGTGCTGGGTATTCTGATGTCGTTACGCTGACCGGAAACACATTAACGGAGGTCGCGACATATGGTTCATGCACAGTCAATTATACCGGAAAAGTTGTTGTCCTTGATTCTCTAAAAATGAATATCACAGGCCTTAAGATTTCGTCTGTTACTGGGGGCAGTTGCAGTCAGACCAAAACTCTATCAAATCCCTCAATAACACCTAGTGCGTCGACTAATACGTATTCAACTGGGCAGTCTTTAAGTGATACAATTGGTGCTATTTATATTTACAATAGCACAAGCAAAGTAATAGGGTTATTGTCTACCTACTCAGACGGCAGCGGTGGATACTGTTTCATTACGTACACCAGGCAGTAAACAGGCGAGTTGGTTTATGCCGCCGACTTTTTAGCGTAAAGTTTAGTTATAGATTCGGCAAGCTTTTGAATATCGTCTCTTGCTGACTTCGGGTTTATGACTTCGGCATGATCTCCAAGGCTTAGTATCCAGCGAGCGATTTCATCGTTTCGCTGGACGCTGAGTCGCAAAATTATACCATCAATTGTTTCCTCGACAGTTTGGGAGTCATGCCATCTTCTTTCTGAGACATATTTTGCAATTGGATGTTTGATCTTGATTTCATACTGAGTATTTTCACCAGATTTTAAAATACCAAAACTGCTTTTGAAGTAATCTTCTACTTTGATATTTTGAGATTTATATACTTCATCCAAACGTGTTACATTTTTCATTCGGGCTAATGAGAAAGTCTTCATTACATTGGACAAAGGATCCAGCCCAACTAAATAAGCCCCATTGTCTGCGAAATAAATTGCTTCTGGTCCCAATTTCCGTTTTTTAAATCCATCTTTGGCTTTATTTGCTGTCAAATATTCGAATTCAATCCATTCGCCTTCTTCACAAGCGGCGTGAAGGGTATTGAAAAGCTCTGAGTCGAGTTTGATATTCCACTTATGTCTTTGCTGAACAAAAAAGAACCTTTCGAATTCACTTCGAGCTTTAGATACATCTGGCCCGATAAGTTTTTCGAATTTTGAAAACATATGCAATAGCGGTGCGTGAAGCGGCGTATTTTTAAGTGAATCAATTTGCTCATGAGCAATGTAAAAAGCAAAAAGGTCATGATAGTCAAAACTTACTTTTTGAGTCACAACAGCAACCTTGTCCAAGCGCCAAAGTGATTCTTCTCCATTATGATCGTTGGTTACTGGAAACCTAGCATCTTCCAGGGCCTCTAGATCACGATGAATAGTCCTAATCCCAGCATCATACCCTTCTTCGGCCAACTTTTGATGAAGCGCTTTAATGGTAAGGCCATTTTTGTTTATTTCAAGAAAATGGAGGACTCTTAGAATTCTGGATACTTGGATATTTCTGGACATAGGTATTGGATCGAAAGATTGCAATTAAACTTAAGATTCAAATTGAGAAAGTACTCAAATGTTTCATCTATTTTGATCAGAATTTTGACATTAAACCACTTTCGTTTAGTCTGTAAAGATAGGCGACCTATTATGACATAAATTAAGGATATACTTATTTTAACCAAAAATTAACTTAACGAGGCCATTTTGAAACCTAGAAAATACCTTACAAAATCAAGTTTTAAGATCGGTCTTGAATGTCCTCGTAAGCTATTATATTTGAATAAACCCGAAGAGTATTTTAATAACAAATCTTCCGATCCATTTTTAGAAGCTCTTGCTAAAGGCGGCTATCAGGTTGGCGCACTAGCAAAACTAAAATTCAAAAATGGAATCGAGATTTTTTCGAAAAACCATGAAGAAGCTCTATTAGAAACCTCTAAGCTATTAACTAGTCAGAACGTTTGCTTGTTCGAAGGCGCATTTAGTTATGAAAAACTTTTTGTTCGATCCGATATTGTAGTAAAATCAGGGAAAACTCTTAAACTAATTGAAGTAAAATCTAAATCATTTGACGCTTTAGATTTTGAAAGTGAATATCTTAACGCCACTGCCGCAAAATCCGGAAAGATTGCATTAAAGAGTGAGTGGGTTGAATATCTTTATGATTTAGCATTTCAAACATATGTAGCCAGAAAAAACTATCCCGATCTAACTGTAATTCCATATTTGATGGCTCTTGATCGCAATACGGCAACGAACGTCGATGATTTACATCAGCTTTTTTTAGTAAAATCAAATGGAAGTAATATTGAAGTCACTCAAACCAGAGAGGTGGACGACTCTTTTTCTGGGTTTAATATTCTAGGCGAAGTCGACCTTACAGATATCGTAAATACAATAATTCAGGGTGAGGAGCGTTCAGAAAAGTTTTTGAACGGAACCATGGCTGAAACCGCCAAACGACTTTCTGATATTTATTTAGACAACGAAAAAGTACCAGTAAATTACATAGTGGGAAGTCAGTGCAAAAAGTGCGAATACCGAGGTAATGAGGCAGGTTTAAAATCCGGGTTTGATGAGTGTTGGGTAGAAAGAGCCAATATTGCGGCGGCTTCATCTAAAAAACTAGTTATAGACTTATGGAACTTTCGGGGTAGCGACAAAGCAATTGAAAACAATATTTTTGAACTTAAAAACTTAACGGAAGATGACCTTGGCAAAGGTGCTGCTTTAAAAGAGCGACAGCTTATCCAAATCAAAAAAGAATCTACAGGTGAACAGTCACCTTGGTTTGATAAAGCGGGTCTTGGCGAGGCAATGAGCAAATGGAAGTATCCACTGCATTTTATAGATTTTGAAACTTGTATGCCGGCGATTCCTTTTAAAAAAGGTTTTTATCCTTATTCTGAAATTGCGTTTCAATTTTCTCATCACACGATGGATGAAAAGGGTAACATAAAACACATTGGCGAATATATAGATTTGAGTCCCGGAAAATTTCCTACGTTTGATTTTTGCCGTGAATTAAAGAGACAGTTAGAAACAGATCAAGGCACTATCTTTCGATATTCAGCCCATGAAAACAGCGTTCTTAATCGCGCAATTTTTTTACTTGAACGATCCGAAGAGCCAGATCGTGATTCGCTGGTGGCCTTTTTTAAGACTATTACAAAGAAAAAAGATAAAGACGAAAAGACCATTTTATGGGAGGGCGATCGCAATATGATCGACCTTTGCGAGTTTGTTAAAAAGTATTACTATAGTCCACTGACAGGGGGATCGAACTCGCTTAAAAATGTATTGCCATCGATACTAAAAGAATCCAAGTTCCTGCAAGGGAAGTATTCTAAAGAAATTTATGGTAGTGAGTTTTTGCCATCGCTGAATTTTGAGAAGCATAGGTGGGTTTCGAAAACCAGCTCTGGCTACACAAGTGATCCCTACAAAGAATTGCCTCAAATTTTTACTAAAGAAGAGCTAGTTAGAATTGAAAACTTGATTTCTGAAGAAGATTCGATTCGAAATGGAGGGGCGGCAATGATGGCCTATTGCAAATCCCAATATACTCTCATGACAGATATTGAGCGGTTGGCATTACAGAATTCATTGTTGAAGTATTGTGAGCTCGATACATTTGCAATGGTTATGTTAGTCGAGTATTGGAAGGATGTTTTGGCTGTAACATAACTTACTAAGAGGCGTTTTGGCCAAATGTCATAGGCAAAATTATAAGTTTATAACTTCATCTGAAGACCGATATTAATTTATGTTTAAAACCTACGATGATTGTGCCTATTTTGAAAGCCAAGTTCTTTTATTACAATTCAAGCAATCTACTCACCTAAAATACCAAACACAAATTGGCGAAAGAGTCAGATCTCTTTTAACAAATAATTGGAAAGTTAATGTCTAACATGGACTTAAAAATTTTGGTTTTAGAAACAATAACAAAACATCAGCCGATTTTGGGCAGAGAGGTTGCTCGTCTAATTAATTTGAAAACTGGCATGGACGTTTCGAAGCAAGAAGTTAACAGCCTTCTTTACGGCGAGCTTCGAGCCCAAGTTACGAAAAATGATCTTCATCAGTGGTCAATAAAAAATAACACAGAGGCTTCAACTTATAGCTCGCAATCTTTAAATCAGGATACAGTTGAAAAATTTGAGTCGAGAAATGCTTCAATTGCGGAAAAATTCCTCGTTGGCAAAAATTCCTCTTCGGAACCAAAGATAGATACAGCCTTAAGTGGTAATTCTTTGAGTGGTACTAACCAATTGCTCAAAAATAGTTTGAATTTATCGAACTTAACCAAATACTATCTCGACGCTCTTTCTTATGAGCGTGATTCAGAAATTAAACTTTTTGCAAAACCATTTGATAAAGCAAAACCAAATTTTTTAATGATGAATGGTCTTCCAATTTACGACGACAATACTGCGGTTTGGCCTGCAAATACTCGTGAGTACATAGCTTCTAAGCCTAGATCTAAAAATGTGAATTTATACATAGGCTACCCCGTGTTTGTTCAAAAAACGCGTCCAGACCATTCTGATATCGTATTTCCATTTTTCCTTTTCAATTTGAAACTGAATGAAGCGGATTTAACGGGATTCCCATCTTTAGATATAGACCCACCAAGAATAAATTCAGAAGCATTCAAAGAAACTAGAGAAGGATTTGGTGAAATTCAGGATGATTTGAAATACATTCGTAACACTTTAGGGTTGGACGTTGAAATTGATAGCCAATTGCCCAATATTGTCGAATTAATTGAACGATTGAAAACTAAATTTCCTGTTTGGCCTTGGCAAGAACTACTTGATATTTCAAATTTGTCCATATCTTCATTAGATTCAAAAGAGAATGGCGGGTTTTATAATTCGGCCATATTATTTTGGGGTGAAGGTTCTAAATATGTCCAAGGCCTTGAAAATGAGTTGACCCAGATTAGTTCACTTACTGCCGATAGATATTCGAACAGTGTATTGTCTAAGATACTTGAGGTGGGTTCAAAAGTAAATACCGGAGTTGATCAAAAGGAGATTCACAGGCATTTACCTTTAAACCCGTCGCAAGCAGAGGCCGTTCATTCTGCATTAAGTAACCCACTTACTGTCATCACTGGTCCACCAGGAACTGGAAAGTCGCAGGTAGTTGGATCAATTATTAGCAATGCTGCGATCAATAAGCAGAGCATACTTTTCTCATCAAGAAATCATAAAGCCGTTGATGTTGTTGTAGAGCGAATAAATGGCCTATCTAATCAACCCTTTTTAATAAAGCTAGGATCGGAAAGCAGCACCAGTGACATTTCATTTCTTGTCAATATCCTTACGAATAGAATTCGCAACACTGACACCAAAAGTATCGAACTTTTGCGAGCGCGCTCTCAGGAATTAAGAAGTGAATTAAACAAACAGCAAGTAATCCTAGAAGAGGCCGTTGAACGCCGAAATAAGATCGATGAAATTAGTAAAACCTTGCCTGAAAATCTAATTTTTATTGAGAACCATATCAATTTAAGGGGCGATAAATCTGTTTTAGATAAGGCAAAGTTACTTGAGGAGTTCTCCGATAAAATAACGATTGATTTAGAAAAATTAAGTAAACGAAAGAATTCAATAGATACTCAAAAATTTGGTTTAATTCAAAAAATTGTATGGCCATTTAGAAAAAAATCTCTTTTAAAAGCAAATAGTGACTTATTGCGGAAAATTAACGACGACTACAAACTTAAAATTCTTCCAATTGAAAATGTTCAAAGCTACACCCAGTTGCTCGAGTTTTCGGAAAAACTAATATTAACTTTGGAGAACCTATTAGTTATTTCAAAAAGAGTTTTGTTCTACTATAAAGATCTATCAATACTTACCTCATTTGATATGTCCGCAAATCAATCAAGGCTAGTTAAAATTGAAGATCAATTAGCAACTGTTGACTTAGAATATTGGCAAGAATGGCTTAGGATTTTACCTGATCGACTATCGTCGGAAGAAATACAAACAATTAACAACTATGCTTCGCTCGTACAATTAGCTAATGTCGGGGAAGAGAATGAAAAGCGCAAAGTTTCTGAGAGGATCAAAAAACTCACTCAAAAAATGACTCATGCACTGCCTGCCTGGGCGATTACTTCATTGTCACTTAGAAATCGGATACCGTTTGATGATGGCTTATTTGATCTTGTAGTGATTGATGAAGCCAGCCAATGCGATATCGCATCGGCAATACCGCTACTATATCGTGCAAAGCGGGCAGTTATTATTGGTGATCCTCAACAGCTTAAACATATTACATCGCTATCAAAGGCTTCGGATTCGAGGCTTATGTCAAAGTATGGAATTATCGATCACCCTGTTTGGGGTTATTCTATAAACTCACTTTTTGATGCTATGGCAGCTAATCCTATTGCTAATCGAATTACCCTAAATGAACATCACCGGTCGGATGCGGCTATCATTAACTTCTCAAATCGTCACTTTTACGATGGGAACTTGATAGTGGCGACAAGACTCAGTAAGCTTAATCACTCTAAGTCTACGCCCAGTCTTGATTGGGTGAATATCACTGGCCAAGTAGTTTCACCTTCTGGTTCTGGCGCATTGAATTCCGACGAAGTAGCGGCTGTTCAAACTTACTTGAGAGAACTTTTGATCACTCGTGGTTACAAAGGAACGGTTGGGGTGGTGACTCCGTTTAGAAAGCAGGCAAACCAGTTAAGAAATTTAATTGAAAACGATACAGTTCTTCAGCCTGTTTTGGAAAGCTCCAAATTAATTATAGATACTGTTCACAAATTTCAAGGGGACGAGAGAGACGTAATAGTATTTTCACCTGTGATATCTAGAGGTATTAGTTCTAAGGCCGTCGGGTTTCTTAGGTCACAAGGAAATCTTTTTAATGTTGCTATCACAAGAGCACGTTCCCACTTAGTAATTGTCGGCGATTTTGAAAGTTGCCAAAACTCTGAAATTAAATATATGACTGCTTTTGCTAAGTACTATTCTGAATTCAAATCTTCGGTTATTTCCGAAAAAATTAACGAATCTGATCTGCCATTATCCCATCCATTAAGCAGTGATCCCAGAGTATCCATATGGGAGGTAAAGCTGTATGCGGCGTTAAGGTCAGCGGGGCTGTCTCCAATTCCGCAATATAGTGAGGACAAATACGCTTTGGATTTTGCATTATTCAGGAAAGATGGAGCAAAGCTCGATATTGAAGTTGACGGTGAAATGTACCACAAATCTTGGACGGGGCAGCCGCTTAGGTCTGATACCATTAGGAATCAAACGCTTATCGAACTCGGTTGGTACGTTAAACGGTTTTGGGTGTATCAATTGAAAGAAGATTTAAATGGCTGTGTAAATGAAATTGTAGCTTGGGCGAATAATAGCTAAAATTGAATCTAATCGTTTTCCTAGTTTTGCTAAATTGCAATTTAACGGTTTTTGGAGTTAGTGTTAATGACAAAGAAACGTAAAACAGC
>DDTZ01000107.1 GCA_002344565.1 Bdellovibrionaceae bacterium UBA2351
TTTATCATCTACAACAAAGATGACAAATCCATCGAGAAAAAACAAAATACAATACCGTTAACAATCATTTTAGATAACATTCGCAGCAGTTTTAACGTCGGCTCGGTATTTAGAACCAGCGAAGCGTTCAATGTCGAAAAAATAATTCTCGCGGGTTATTCCCCCGATCCGTCGAATCCAAAAACTCAGAAAACGACACTCGGTAGCCACGACTACGTCGCATGGGAAAATCATGCAAAGTGCCTGGATCTGATCAACGATTTAAAAGCTCAAAATTATTGGGTCGTCGCTGCCGAAACTACAAATCACGCGGTATCTTTAGAACAGCCATTCACGTTTAACAAAAAGACAGCGTTTGTTTTCGGTAATGAACGTTTCGGCATGGATCCACAAGTCATCGAAGCCTGCCATGAAACACGCAAGGTTCCCCTCGGCGGAATTAAGAATTCACTCAACGTCGCAAATGCCGCTAGCATTTTTATCTACGAATTTGCCAAACAGTACCACGCCCAAATGCAGCCCTCTCTTAAATCCGATGGCCTTGGAAAACCGTAGCTTAATGGAGAGTCTATATTTTAAGCCGATTGGCTATTTTCGTAATTCAATGGATAATCCCAACGAAGCGCCTAGACAGCCCAATCCAGAACTCAGCGAAACGGCCGGTTATATTGAACTATCCAGCCATCATCATTTTGAAGATGCTCTTCGTGATCTAGATGGCTTTACAAAAATTTGGGTGATCTTTCAGTTTCACAAAAATGATCATTGGAATCCACTTGTTCAGCCCCCCAGAGGCAGCGATAAAAAACGCGGAGTTTTTGCAACCCGCTCGCCTCATCGACCCAACCCCATCGGCATGAGCGTGCTTGATTTAATATCAATCGATGGATTAAGAATCACCACGGGACCAACAGATTTACTAAATGGGACGCCTGTATTAGACATCAAGCCTTACTTACCATATGTTGATTCACACCCAGATGAAAAAATCGGTTGGCTCCAGGAATCGGCCGGGGAAAAATTTTCAGTTATTTGGAGCTCACAGGCGCACGCGCAGTTGGCGTTTCTAGAAAGCCAGGGCCTGACCCAATTACGTGGCTTTGTTGTGAATCAACTCGAATATGACCCCACTGACGCAAAAAAAAAACGACTTTATTTTATCGACGATAAAATATTGCTCGCCTATCGTACATGGCGCATTCAAATTCAGGTAGATACAGTAACAAAGCAGGTCTATGCACAATCGATACAAAGTGGTTATGCAATAGAGGAGCTTAATTTATCAGAGGATCCCTACAAAGATAAAGATCTCCATAGACTTTTTCTAAACCGAAACCTTTAACACACCCAATTACTTTAAAAAGACCTTTTCAAATAGGGGTGGTTCACCTAGCCTAGTTTGCGATACAAACAAGGGAAACTTAATATGAAAATGCCTATTATAATTTTAGTTGCACTTTTAGCCACAGCACCAGCGTACACTCTAACGTTAGATTGCTCTGGTATCCACAACACCAAAACAATCTACACACACAGAATCAATATTGATGCCCGCTCTCGAGGCGAAGTAAAATTACCTCAGTTATTATACATAACTCCAAAAGTAAAATCGCTGGGTAACAACCAATACGAAATCGAAGTTTACAACCCAAATATTCCCGCACGCTACTACTCTACGGGCGTATTAAAAACAGCGGGAGATTTTTTAAAATGGGCTAGCTGGGACCGTGAAGCTATCTTTGAAATCGCCTGCATTCAACGCTAGAACTAAGTCACGGCCTGAGGATCTTGGATATCATCATCCTTAGGCTTTATGACACGATTTAAAAGTACGGCGCTAAATACAACCCGCAAAAACCCACCCAACAAGAACAAAGTCACAAAATTCTGATACGTGGGTGAAAAGTTTCTGATGAAACTAGCCCCCACGAACGTACCGACAATAACAGCACACGACATTACAAAATTATACAGCGATACAAATGAAATTCGGTTTTTGATATTTTGATTTTTGAATAACAATAACTGAGTTCCGACTTCATAGAACGCCCACGCAAAACCACTGGCAAATTGCAGTGCCAGTATGAATAGGTAGTTTTTAGAAATCCCCCAAAACATGGGCCCTGGCGAAATCAGAAATACGCCCCAAAAAAAGATCTGCTTTGAATCCATCGTCTTACCTTTTTGCTCAAGAAAAATAGCACCCAATATTTTTCCAGCCAACAAAGCAATCAACGCCCCCATATAATCCGAATAGTCCATTTTAACTTGCGACAAGAGAAATGGACTCACGAAAGGCGCCGAGATATACACACAGGCATAAAATGGAAATAACCCCAAAATAAACCGACTCGCATCCGAGCCCGAAGTTAAAAATTTGAAATACTCTTTAAATGAAACTTTCTCCTCAACAACATTACTATCCCACTCAACCACGTACTCTTTCTGACTTAATACTACGCTAGAAATAATTCGGCATATAAACGCCATTAAAAAAAGCACAGTGAAGAAACCAGAAAATGGACCGATTTCGACTTTGTAATGCAAAGACACCCCCCCACCCACAAGACCAATCAAAACCCCAAGCTGCGCTACCCTTGAACGCAAAGAAAAATACTGATTCTTTATCTCATCTGGAACTAGATTATTCATCCAGTGTGTCCAATATGGGTTAATAGAAAAGCCACTTGTCCAGTAAAGCGTAAAGATCAAAATCAAAATCCAAAAATTCGGCTTCTGATGAGTTTCAAAATAAATCAACGGCAAGAATACCATTGCTTGCATGGCTGCTGATAAAACCATCCAGCGTTTTGGTTTACGCGTTCGTTGTATAATAGTGGGAGTAAACAGTTGTAAAAATGCACCCGTGATTAAGGGTAAACTAGTTAACACTCCCGCAGCCACGTCACTGTACCCAAGCGCCAGGGCATACGCCGGTAAGTAGGATTCACCCGCGCCTACCATGATTGAATACAAAAGGGCATCAATCAAACTGAGCTTCAGTGATTTGCCGAACTTCTGATCTTTGTAAAAATCGTTTCCCATGGGTCTTTATGAAGAGGATTGCAAAAAGGCTCTTATAGTTAAAGTATAAATCAAAAACCAAAAAGAGGTAACAGTTTGTCGGAATACTTATCGATACCGATAAAAACACCAGCCCCAAGGCTGGTAAAGAAAACGATAGAAAATAAAAATGAAAAGAAACTCAAAAAAATAATTACGCCGTCTTCTTCTAACTGCCCAATGGTATTTAAGACTATGGGTACCGTGGGTATCGTATTTGAAAATGGAATGGGTAATGGTAACGCGAGCAAAGTAGCCGAAACCGCTACCAGGATAAAATTGATCACTCGGAATGAATGGGAATCATGCAAAATCCCCCATCTCGGCTCAAGTACCTTTTCAAGGTACTCCCATATTTTCTGAATCATTTCGATCGTCTTTGTTAAAATGGGCTTAGAAACCACCAAATGTGAAAATCGCTTTGGCAGCCAAGGCGGTTTTTCCCGCATAAAATAAAATGCCACAATCACAATCAAAGCGCCCAGCGGAGTAGACAACCCCAACAAAGGTACAGGTTGAAGGAAAGGCACACTGAAAAATAGAATTAGAATCAAATGCCCTTTCTCGCCTAACATTACAAATATATCATTAATAGTAACATCTGATGTTTCAGATGCTGCGGTGATTTTCTCGAGCGCTTCAACAAAATGACTTTTTGCCAACCGTTAGACCTTTATAAAGAAATGATTTTAGACACAAATCTGCCTTCTTAACTGTAAAGGAACTCGTACGGATTGGAAGATATTTTTTAATGCCTTTTTCTAAGTCATGCTATTCAGCACATAATATCATTGTAAAGCATTAATGATTTGAGATGTCTTAAGACCGCGACGTAAGCCATCTACCAATTTTTCTTTAACCAAACGATATAGCTCTGTCTCAGGTATGGTGGAATGGGAATTCAGCACCTGGGCTAATGCCTGCACATTGTCTAATGTAATCTCCGGAGACCCGGATGTTTTTAAAAGGCGACGCGACACCACTAATCGAGACGGCGTATAATTTGAGTAAAATTGGGATCGCGGCGCCATCGCTCCTTTAGTGCTAATTTGTGCATAGGTCATTTCTTCGGACTTCATTTGCGCCATTAACATTACAAGCTCTACTTCGCTAAACTCAGGAAACAATTTCCCTAAATAAGGGTAATACTTTTCTACCGAATACATCATGTTATCGGATGCCTGCCTTTTAATAATATCGAAAACAGTTGATTTATTATTTAAATAGAACTGCCGACATAGAGCCGTCTCGACCACGCCAGCTTGACTCACTGAATGCAATAACAACACACCTAGAAAAAACATTTTAATTTTCATAATTACCTACCGGTCGTTGATCAAAGGCGGCTTCATAAGCGGCTAAGCCGTCTTCACCCATATGTTTTATTAGTTCTTGTCGGCCTTCTGGCGTTTCCAGAAGTTTAACTAAATCCACAATAATAACACCGTCGACAGTGTTAAATTCACGATCGAAACTAAAATCAATATATTTAGCCCCTAATTTTTCATAGCTGATTAATAAAGATGGAAT
>DDTZ01000071.1 GCA_002344565.1 Bdellovibrionaceae bacterium UBA2351
AGAGTTTTGATATCAACACACATCATCGCAGTTGAAATAACAATTAAATAAATAATGATTGTCGTGCCTAGTGCGGTGAGAATAGCTTTTGGGATCGTATTTTTTGGGTCCATCACTTCTTCACCGAGAGTGGCAATCCGTGCGTAGCCAGCAAATGCAAAGAACATTAGCCCCGCCGCTTGAAGAATGCCAAAGAAACCAATCTCATCTGGTGGTTGCCACAATCGTGATGGCTCCGCATCACCTCCAGCGATCGCGGCAAAAACAACAATCGCAAGAGTGCTAAGCACGATGGAGACCAAAATCTTAGTCACGAGAGCTGTCTTTTTAATTCCAAAAAAATTAACTAAGGTAAGTGTTAGCACCGAGGTGATCGCGATAGGTCGAGCCAATTCCGGCGCAGCGTAGTGAGCAAATGTCAGCGCCATCGCCGAACAACTGGCAATTTTACCGATAACAAATCCCCATCCGGCTAGGAATCCCCAGTAGTCTCCTAAACGCTTTCGTCCGTATATATAGGTTCCGCCTGATTCGGGATAGACAGACGCCAATTGGGCCATGGTGGACGCATTTACGAGAGCCAGAAGTCCGGCAATAATAACGGCAATCAGAAGGGCACCACCTGCTGCGGCCGATGCGGGGCCTGCCGCTGAAAAAATACCAGCACCAATCATTGAGCCTAAACCAATGATGACTGCATCTTTTGTTTTAAGTCGTCGCTCAAGCCGTGACGGGTCCGTAGAGAATCCTTGGTTGTATATTTCAAAATTTCAGAAAATTTATACTACAAAGCCGGTAACAGGATAGAAAATTCTGACCCGACATTTAATTCTGTTGAAACCGAAATTTCGCCGCCCCAAGACTCTACAATTCTAACCGAGGTCGCCAGTCCTAATCCAGTTCCTTGGCCAACGTCTTTCGTTGTGAAGAACGGCTTAAAAAGGTTTCTTCGGTTCTCTTCCGAAATGCCGCATCCGTTATCTTTAACGGATAATTTAATTTGGTTTTTATGGGACTCGGTCTTTAATGCGACTTCGTATGCGCGATCGGGAAACTGTTTTCTGGCTTCCGCTATCGCGTGCATTGAATTAATAAGGAGGTTTAAGAGAACTTGCCCCAGTGGTCCGGCTTCTGCCTTAACAAAATAAGAATGAGTAAACTGTTTAGTAAGGGTAATGTTGTTTCGATCAAATTCGTGTTCTAAGAGATTGAGCACGTCCTGAATTGTTTTGTTTAAATCCACCGACGATCCATGTTCCGATTTTTGCTCGCGGGCGATATGCAATAATGAACTGACTAGTTTTGTAATGCGGTCGATCTGAGAAATAATAACGCCCAGATCCTTTTTTAGTAGCTCGTTATTTCCTGCTTTTGATTCTGCTAGTTCTGCGCGACTTCGAATAATTCCCATTGGGGTGCCAATTTCATGCGCGAGGCTGGATGCAAGCAATCCCAATGAAGCTAATCTATCTTGTTGCAGAATTTGAGCTTTGCTTTCACGAAGTTCTTCCATGTCGTGGTTTTGTTTGATCGCATAGCGAATCGATCGTTCTAAAAGGGGGCTGGTCAATTGACCTTTGACTAAATAGTCTGACGCACCAACATGCATCGCCTTGATATCTAGCTCAAAATCAACTAGCCCAGTTAGAAAAATAATTGGATACGAAAACGTACTTTTTCTAACTTCGCTCAAAAGCTCCAAACCGGTTTTTTCCCCGAGTCTGTAATCTAAAAGACAGGCATCGAATATCTGCTCGTTCAAAGCGGCTCGGCCATCATTGTAGTTTGATTTCCAAGTGACTTTGTATTTAGACGACGTCACGTCAGATAATAATTCACGGATGTGAAAAAAATCATCCTCGTCGTCGTCAATCAGCAGAATATTGAATTCATTCATTTTGAAGGCCTAGTTTTTGTGACATTCGGTAGTTCAACGATTTCAAACCAGTAGCGGCCAATGTCGCGCATTACGTGCACAAGTGAATCAAATTCAATAGGCTTTGTGATAAAAGAATTAGCGCCTAAATTATACGATCTAACAATATCTTCTTCCGCCTGAGATGTTGTCAGCACAATGACCGGAATTTGGCTCAGGTGAGGATACTTTTTCATTTCGGACAAAACCTCTCGTCCGTCCATTTTCGGCATATTCAAATCTAGTAGTATTAACCCTGGCATCATATTCTTGCCCGATTGTGATTGTTCCCATTTTTCGTGAAGCCACTTTATTAAGGACTCGCCATCGTGTACAAAATGAAGCTCATTTACTAAGCGACTTTCAGATAAAGCTTCACGAATCATTTCACAATCATCTAAATCATCATCAGCTATTAAGATGGGGACTGAACTTCTGTCTTTCATAAAGAGGACTCCGTATTTTGTTTAATAGGAAGGGAAATAATAAATGTTGAGCCGCTACCAAGCTCAGACTGCGCGGCAATGCGGCCACCATGGCGATCGATAATCTTTCGGCAAACAGCTAAACCAATGCCCGTGCCTTCGTATTCGTGGCGGCCATGCAGGCGCTGAAAAATAGTGAAAATTCTATCTGCGTATTTCTGCTCGAAACCGATACCATTGTCCGCGATTTTAATCTCGCATAGTGTTTCGTTCACATTCGCAGATATGGTGACAATTGGTGGACAGTCGGGTTTGTGAAACTTTAAAGCATTGCTTATTAAATTTTGAAATAACTGATGCATTTGTGTCGGGTCGGCGTCAATGTCGGGTAGATTAGAAATATTGACCGTGCCGGCCGTTTGTTCAATACGTACCTCTAAATCTGATTTCACCTGATTAACTATTTTATTTAACGAAACCTGAGAAAATGGATTGGCCTTGGTCGTCACGCGTGAATACGTCAGTAAATCATTAATTAAAATCTGCATGCGTTTGGCGGAGGCCTGAACTCGATCCAGATAATCATACGCTTCTGGAGAAATACTATCTTTGGCTTTAAGTTTCACCCGATCTGAAAACGTCTGAATCTTTCTAAGTGGTTCCTGCAAATCATGCGCAGCGACCGATGCAAAGTCTTGAAGTTCTTGATTGCTGATTTCTAGTTTTTTTGAATAAATTTTTAATTGTTCTTCGGCCAATTTTCGTTCGGTGATTTCGTAGCGTACGGCCACGTACTGCTCTGGTTTTCCGTCGGCATCCATAAAAGGAACGATTGTCGTATTTACCCAATATAACGAGCCATCTTTGGCGCGGTTTCTAATTTCGCCTTCCCAAGTTTTTCCTTGGGAAATTGTTTTCCACATATCGATGAAAAACTCTTTCGGGTGGAAATGGGAATTGATGATTCTATGGGTATTACCCAGTAGTTCGCTTTCGGAGTACTTCGAAATGGCACAGAATTTTTTATTTACGTATGTAATTTTACCGCTCTTGTCTGTAATCGCGACGATGGCCGCTTCATCGATCGCAGACTTTAAATGCAGGAAATCTTGGCTAGATAGACCTTCAGTTGTTTTTTTCATTTATATCATCCTGTGGTTCAGGGGTATCGTCAGATACCATTCCGTAAATGCGTTCTTTGCGGTATAACGTACGGCGACTAATGCCAAGGATTTCGGCGGCTTCGTCTTTTTTGTTTTTAACTTCACCCATAATCAGTTTGATATAACGCTCTTCTAGCTTTTCAAGCGTTGGTCGGTCAGCGTGCAGTTGTTCGATGTTTTGCTGAGCTTCTTCTAGTGCACTTCCAAGAACGACATTCTTTTCAATCAATTTGCCGGGGCTTAAAACAATGGCTCGTTCAATAACATTTTCTAGTTCCCGCACGTTTCCGGGCCAAGGATGCGCCATCAAAACGCTCATAGCTTCTGGGGTTGCTCCTTGTACCATCGAGCCATTTCTGGCTGCAAATTTTTTAATAAACGCATCAACTAGGATAGGGATATCTTCGATACGTTCACGTAATGGGGGGACACGGATGGGCACTACGTTTAGTCTGTAAAATAAATCTTCTCGGAACTTCCCGTCTTTCGCCATAATTTTTAAGTCACGATGGGTAGCCGCTATAATTCTGACATCGATTTCTTTATGAGCATTGCTGCCGACCGGTCTAATCGTACGCTCTTGAAGGACTCGTAATAGCTTGGCTTGTAGTTGTAAACTCATATCACCAATTTCATCTAGAAAAAGGGTTCCGTGATTAGCCTCTTCGAAAAGGCCTTTCTTGTCGGCGATGGCGCCCGTGAATGAGCCTTTGACATGACCAAAGAGTTCACTTTCCAAAAGGTGCTCAGGAATAGCCGTACAGTTTATTGCGATGAAGGGCTTACTTTTGCGAGGACTTGCATTGTGTAAAGCCCGTGCAACTAACTCTTTACCAGAGCCACTTTCCCCAGAAATCAAAACGCTAGCAGACGCGGGAGCGACCACTTTAATTAATTCAAATACAGACGTAATCGAGGGGCTTTTTCCAACAATAGAATCTAAGGAGAATGTTTTATTGAGTTCTTTTTTTAAGGTTGCGTTTTCATTTTTAAGAGAGACTCGTTCACTCGCACGCTTGACCAGAAGTTTCATTTCTTCGTTCTTAAACGGTTTAACGATGTAATGATACGCGCCTAGCTTCATCGCCTCGATTGCAGTTTCAATTGAACCAAATGCCGTCATCATAATTGAGACAATTGACGGATGATCCGATTGAATTTTTTTTAGAAACATTAATCCGTCTATGTCTTTCATTTTATGATCAGTAATCAGAATATGAGGAAGATCAGTTTTGAATTTAACGAGCGCTTCGGATGCGGATGTATACTGACTCGTTTTGTAGCCCTCGTCGGATAGAAGGTCGGCAACAACTCGCCCCATTTCTCTATCATCATCAACGATCGCTATTTTTATTTCCATGGCCATAGTTTTCCTATCTGTTTATTCTTCAAAATACTTATCAACAACAATGCCAAGGATGCTTTTGGCGGTGGGTTTTCTATACTGCCATAAATACCTAATATTTAACGTAAAAACATCGTGTGTGATGAAATTAGTACTAGTCTAAAAGCATAACCAAGACAACTTGTCAGCGCTGGCGGGCGCGCAGTGACAAATTGTCTCAAGTGGAAGGGATAGGGCTTTCTATTAGCGATTTAATTGTATTTTAGGCTTGGCGGCTCGATTGCCAATAAATCTTTACAGATGGGCCGATGCCGGCCCAATACGGAGACTAAATTGAAAACGATACCGCAGATTCGAAAGTATATGACCTACTTGCCAAAGACGATCACTCATGATCAGACGATTGTTCAAGCTAAAGATCTGATGAAAAAGCTTCATATTCGACATCTTCCCGTTATGAAACAGGGGAAGTTAATCGGTATCCTTACGGACCGAGATATTAATTTGGTGTCCCAATTTATTGCCATTCATCCCGAAAGAACTCGAGTCGAGGACGCCTGTACGCCAGAGCCGTATTCAACGAGTCCCGATACTTTTTTAACTGACGTTGTTACTTATATGGCCGAGCACAAGTTAGGGTCTGCACTTATCGTTGAAAATGAAAAACTCGTGGGCATATTTACAGAATTAGATGCGTACAGAGCGATCGCAGATTTGTTCGAGACACGACTTAAAGACTAAAAGGGGAGTTAAAATGAAATCGATCGATAAATTGTCGAATTTTTTGTTAAATGTTCTAATTGTTATTTCGATTATTCTGATTTCACTTATTTCGTTTCATACGTTTGCCGCTGAGGTTGAAACCATTCCGTTTAAAGAATACAAAGATGAAATGCGAAAAGAAGGACAGTTTTTTTCGGTGCATTTTTCAGTTGGAAGCCCCATTAGATCGGAAGAGCA
>DDTZ01000132.1 GCA_002344565.1 Bdellovibrionaceae bacterium UBA2351
TACTCATCCTTTGACTCAAAGTCGGATCGATAAAATAAAAAATCACAAAAATTACAATCCTGAAACTACGATCGTAGAAAAGATGGATCGGTCACAAATTGATTGCGATAAACCTAGCCAAGATTAGATAGTAACTTGTGCCATCATCATCTTTAAATAGAATCCTTCAGGGAAACCA
Source organism: Bdellovibrionaceae bacterium UBA2351 (assembly GCA_002344565.1). Classification (GTDB taxonomy): domain Bacteria; phylum Bdellovibrionota; class Bdellovibrionia; order Bdellovibrionales; family Bdellovibrionaceae; genus UBA2316. The sequence continues at coordinate 179 of DDTZ01000132.1, forward strand.
AATAAATGAGGATGATCTGGAGCATGTCCGCCCTGGGCTACTATTTTAGACGAGCGAAATGCCTTTATTTGCGCACGATTTACCGAATCTTTTAAATCTTCCAAACTAATAGCCCCAGAGCATGAACACGAAACAACAAATCCATACTTCTTGATGCCTTTGTAAGCTTTTAGATTAAGCTTCTGATACGCAGACTTAGCTGCTGGGATATGCTCCTTACTTTTAGCGAACGCCGGTGGATCAACTATGATTAAATCAAAGTCTCTTTCTGCAATTGTAAATGCATCATCCATCACGTCGACTTGACGGCATTCTGCTTTGATACCGTATCCATCCATTGTAGCTTTTGCATTCGCTAGCGCATCTTTAGAGATATCCACTAACACAAACTCAGCCTCCACACCCATTTGCTTTAGAGCGAGTCCTAAATAGGCTGTCCATTGCCCTAAGTGACAACAAATATCCATTATACGGACGTTCTTTGGCTTGAAAAATTTTACGTATTCGCTGAATACCTCTGCCACTCTAAGTAGATTGTAGTTTTGGTCCAAAAAGAAACCAGTCTTCTGCCCACCCATTAGATCGGAATGAATTTTCATCTCTGACTTCAAAAACCAATGATCAATCGATACTGGCATCACTGACAAATCGATAGTATCCAAATTATTTAATATCTGAGCCGGGCCAAATGGTAACCCTTCTTTTTCCCGAATCTTGATGTCGTTTCGAAGAACTAAAATCGTTTGCTCCCAAGGGATCTGAACCAGTTTTTCTTGATATACACGTTCGACTAGATTTTTAAAGGCTTTCAAGGGATCAGCTATGTAACTGTTAATTCCAGCCGTAGTGATTTGCACTACAAATACTTGGTAAGGTTTATTATTTTTTTCAGACAAAAAACGATCGATGATCAATCCGGGCAGAAAGTCATTTTCACTAAAGCATAAGCGAAAACTTTTCTTGTATCCTAAGGATAAACGCTGAACGAATAGTTCATATAGGCGTTCATTCAAAAAACTAGCTTTATCGTCTAGTTTTTCTCTAGAATCAAAAGTCACCGCTCGATAATAGAAAAAAGACAGCGCGTTCGCATACCCTCTAGAAACGAATTGGTTATTGGCATCGCGAACTTCAATCACCTCATTCGGACTAACAGACTCACTCGGTTTATCAAATAAAGTCTTTGTTATCCAGGGATGACGTAACAATACTTTGGGATCAATATTCTTTTTTAAATTCAAAGTAATCATTTAACCTCAAGCTCAAAAAAACTAAATACGGTTTTTTCAAAACTATTAAAATTATCATCACTGACCATGATCAGATATTTGGTACCCGCTAATTCGTATATGGCAAGGCCCTCATAGTTTTGATTCAGCTCTTCTTTATCACCATCTGGATTCAAAAGATATTTACCTTTTACTTCCCATGAATCATTTTCCGACTTTCTTTTAATTAACCAGGCAATATTTGTATATTGCAAGCTCAGCGACATTTGGACAGATCGGCTCAAGACAATAAATGAATTATCGGCCACTTTTACGATGTCGCTAATACCGTTGTAGACAAAGTTTGGACCAAGCAGTTCTTTCAAATCCATCTTTGAAGATTTTGCGAACTCGAACTTTCCATTCACGTATTTATATTCCAAAATGTAAAATACTTGATCACCGTCTTTATTCTGAACTAGGCCACTTTCAGAAACTAAATACAGTCGTTTATTGGGTTCGTCGTAATAGACTCCTTCAAACGCTTTATTATTGTACAACCCAGCCGTTTGCTTGCCTTTAAATTTAGGCGTAAATTCAGGTGGAAGTTTAATTCGTTGCTGAACCGTTTGGCCTTTAACTACAAACACGTCTGGACTAATTTTAGGTTTTGCATTCAGATCACCTTCGGAACTGAGCAACCAACTATCACCGATTAAAGCCAAGCCTTCCAGGTCAAATACCGGCAGTTTTTTGGATTTCTTAAATATCGAAATCGTTTCGGCCAATTTTAGTTCAAATGGTTCTGTTTTGGAATTTTTTGTATGTATTTCGTAACGGTAAAGCCGGGGTGGACCAAACCGACCACGGTCATCGGTCACAACAAACAGATTCTGACCTTGCAATGTCAGGCCGGAAAAGCCACCCAGTTTTGTACCTTCAAATTTTTTTGAAGTATCGACCACGATAGATTGAATGGGCGTCATAGACAGTCCATCTAATGTCTGGGCTGCAATCAACAGCGGAAGGGTTAAACCAAAAGTTAGAACGATAAATAGATTGAGCTTCATTTATTTCATTCGCAATTTAGCAAGCTGAACCGTATTTTCCAGCAGACACGCAATGGTCATAGGACCAACACCACCTGGAACAGGAGTAATAGCTTTCACTATTGGCGAAACCGCCGCAAAATCTACGTCACCACCAATTTTACCATGTTCATCTTTGTGGATACCCACATCAACGACGACATGATTTTTATTAAAATAGTCGACCCCAAAGAAATTCATTTTTCCGGCGGCCACTACGACGATCTCGGATTCTTGAATTACTTGCTTTAAATTTTCAGTGTGACTATGAGCTAAAGTCACCGTTGCATTTTTCTTGAGTAAAAGTGCCGCCATAGGTTTGCCAACGATCTGGCTGCGTCCGATCACAACCGCGCGCTTTCCTTTAACCGAGATATTATAAAAATCTAAAATTTTAATCACTCCACTTGGTGTACATGGTTTTACATGTTCAAAGTCGGACCATAAATAGCCGGCCGACAAGAAGGTAAGGCCATCAGCATCCTTCATGGGATCAATGGCTTTCAGAACCGACGTTAAATCAATGTGTTTAGGCACGGGTAGTTGAACTAAAATGCCGTCCACATTCGGGTCATTATTTAATTTATGGATTTCACTTTCCAGCTGGCTTTGAGTAACAGAGGCTTCTAAATTGATGATTTCAGACTGCATGCCCACCTTTTGAGACGCCGTATGCTTGCTTTTGACATACACAAGGCTGGCTGGGTCATTTCCCACAATAATCACTTTTAAGCAGGGCTTACGGTGATACTTTTTAGTGAATTCAGCGATGTCTAAGGTCAGTTTAGCTCGTAGGTCGTCAGCGACTTTGCGTCCGTCTAAAAGAATCATGGGGGCTCCTGTCCTTGATACTGTTGTTTTACCCTATACCGTTGAATTATTTAAATTATTTATTGACCCCCTAATCAGAATTGATTAATTTCCAGGACATTGGCTACCGCTTAATGTCAAACGAAGAGGTGAATTTATGTCTGAAAAAGTAAAACTATCAAAAGACGGCAGCAGCATCGACTTCGTTCAATCTGAAAACGTTCCAACGTCTTTAAAAAAATTCCGTCAAAGCCCTGAAATCGAAGGTTTTTATCGTTTTATTTTTGAAAACGACCTTCAGAAAGAAGGCTACGAAATCCTAGATCGCATTATCACCCAAAGAAAACTCAAAAAGCAGCAAGATAAAAAACAAGCCGCTTTAGAAGACAAAAAAGACTCTAAAAAGAAAAAATAATCCGGCCGCCGGCGCTAGCTTTAAAATAACTACGTTTATACCCTAGCTTCAGAATTGCCTGCTTCCTAAACCGGAGGCAGCTATGAAGACCATTTCAAAATATCAAAAAAAGCATTCTCGTTCCCGAGGACAGGGCTTAGTCGAATACCTCATTATCGTTTCTATTGTCGCCGTCGGCGCCATCGGTATTGTTAAGGTCATTAGTCAAAATATGCGATTTCATTTTACCCAAGTCGCCGAATCATTAGGATCTCACGCACCCGAACGTCCCCAGCGTGGTGAAATTCGTAAATCCCATTTTGAAGCCAAAGACTTCAGTAATTTTTGGGAAGGCTCCAAATGAGCCTTCGTAAAAAAAATGGTTTTACGATCAGTGAATTTCTCATTACGGTCGTGTCCCTTTTCTGTGGACTCTATTTTATTTTCTGGACATGTTACCTAGGATGCAATTTTGCTTTGGCCAAGTTTTATCTTGATGATTTTTCCTTCTGCGAACTCAATACTCAATCTAATAAGTGTTGGATATTTTTAAAGCGCCGCGTGGATGCACTCAAGTTCGTAAGAATCAATAGCCTCTATACCGACTCCACTGCAGTTGATAAAACAGTGTATTTGGTTTTTGACTATGCCTTGCCGATAATAGGCCTTAATCGCGGTGTCGAAAATATTAAACTTTCATCATCTATCCAACTAGGTCGATGGCAATGATTCACTCACAAAAAGGTTACGCGGTTATCGTGACATGTTTTTTACTACCATTGGTCTTACTCAGTCTTGGACTGATTGCATTCAGCTTGTTAAAGACCCGCCATTCTTTCGTGGTCAAAACCTCGTGTCAACAGCAGTACCATCACTACTTTTCGATTCTGAAAACTGAAATTGGTTTTATCGAAACGTTGAACACACCCGCATTAACTCTGCATCATATTCAAATGACCTTGTTGCCGATGATTTGGTTTCCGCCTGCATTAAAGGCCTATCGCGCTATTTTAAAACTTCGAAAAAATTTGCAGAAAATACAAAATTTCGCCATAAAAAAATTTAACACATTAAATATGGCGCTCTCAATTAAAACGTTTGCTGGAGTTCAGCACTCTCTTTACAGCGAAAATCGCAAATTAACTGAAACGCTCGCTCACCAGAGCCTAGCGACCTACTCCGTAAATACAAAACTCCAAATTGTAAAACGTATGAACATTCTATTTCCTCCATATGATCCCCATCCACAAATTGCAAAGCGACAAGAATTCAGGATTTCTATGAAACACGGAATTCGTCCCAAGACTTGGATCAATGTCTTTGCGATACCAAAGCTGACGGAACAGTACACATGTTCGGCCTCTTTAACTGTCGAACCAAACAAGCAACTTAAAATCACATATCAACTATGAAAAACCACAAAATTGTCACTGAACTTTTAAGTGTCGCGACATTTACATTGATTCTAATTTTTCTGGCTTTTATCGCAAATTTTAAAATGGAGGGACTGTGATTATAAAAAATAAAATTTCAAGTTTGATTACCTGCCTCGATCAAAAGAACCGTCTGATTCTATTTTTCTTGATAGGATTTGCGATAGTTGGATTTTCACAAATAAAAGCACAGTCAACCCGTACCGAATCAGACCGTTTTCAGATCGATACGATTATTCCATCGGGATACGTTTTGATTCCAATAAAACTACTAAATGCCGATGCAATTTCTGCGGTCATTGGTACCCATGGTGTTGCTGATATATATGCCACCATACAAGGCGAACGAACTAAACTGCTATTTGCTCGGACTAAAATAATAAAATCGCCGGTAGAAGATGCCACATTTTCAGTTTTAGTTAAAGAAACTAAAGCTCACCTACTATCCAATAGCGAAAATCCATTTTTTGCGGCTGTTCAAAATCCACGTACACGAGCTATCGATTCTAATTCTAATGAACGCCGCAAACCCGGTATAAAAATCATTTATCAAAACTAGGTTGGAAAATATGTATCAAATACTCGCACTCATAATCATATGCGCTAATGCCTTTGCCGAGCCCGCTATTTGGATAAATATGAACCGGGAATCTGTCGAGTTTCTGAACCACGTTACAAGCGAAGGTGATATTACTATTGCTGATTACTACCTTTCAGTTTATGAGAACAAGAATATCGATCAACACCTTTTGTTAGAAAGACTCGATTTCTTTTCTAAAAACAAAATAGCCGCATCAGCTCTGGACAACGAAGTTCAAAATCTACAAAAATCATATATTTTAAATTCGAGTAATCGGCTACTGCTATTCGAATATCTGAAACTTGAAGCTAATACAAGTAAGAGTCTTTGCCATATCTATGCAAATGATTTCTCACTCAAGGAATCAGAACCTTTTTTTGAATCAAGCTGTTCTCTATCGCGCATTTCATTGTCAGGCTTGAATTCCGATTTCGAAAAATTCGACTACGTGTTGGTTGATGGAAACAAAATCAATATCCAGGTTTCCCCCTATTTTTTTACGTCTGGGCAAGCTCATCAATTTGTGTTTATTTCCAATCGTTATCAAACTCAAGAAATCACCTCCACCGCTAAGAACTTGAAAAAAACTCCCTTATCGCTGACCCCTTGGGCCGAGGGCGAGTGCGCTCGGGATATCAAAAGTAGTGTTTCGCTATCTGAGCCCGTTAAAATATATTTTTCCAAAAACTGTGTTCAGAATTTAGGAACAAATAGCTCAGCCACCGTCGCTTTTATCAAACGAAATAAATATTATATTATTTCTGGGTTATTGATTTCACTCGCCGCTTTGTATGTTAGTTCCCAGTATGAATTGGGGGTAGGTCTACCTTAATGACTTTGCCATTTTCAAAATGAGTGACGTATAGTTTAGAATCGTTCGATGTGACAGGATATGTGTAAAAACTTAAGAATGGCTCTTGAAGTGCTTCGATTCCTGCTTGGGCCGAATCCTCTAGTGCAATTCGAGTCAGATCTACGCTGGCTTCCTCGATCGGTGAATCTGAGCCAAAACTGAATGGCACTTTAGCTCGTCGTAATGCTTCCCAAGCAAATAGATTTTTTAAAGTCTTATGATTCAATTTTTCGTTTAGAAATTTCTTATCACTTAACCAATGCGAGGGTTGCATATGACATCGCACAAACAAAGATTTCATTTTAATGATCGTTTCAGGGGCCAACAACTGTACGTGTTCAAGATTTAGATACCCTCGAATTTTTTGCGAATACAAACTTCGTGCTAAATCCACAACACTATCTACAGCTTTGTCACCCAGCGCGTGAACACTGAATTCTAAACTATTTTGCCAACATTGTTTCATAACGGACAACATGTCCTCATTACTCCAAAGTCCAATTCCGTTTTGTTTCGTTCCTTTGTAGTTCTCAAATAACCACGCAGTGTTCGACCCTAACGAACCATCCGAAAATATTTTAATTCCTTGGATATTCAAATTTCGGTATTTAGTTGCACGCTCCAAAAGAGCAAATGGGATCAATGTTTCTAACGCATGGGATGACGTTTCAGCGTTAAAATTAATATCCGCAACGACTTTAAGTTCCCCATTTTTCTGCATATCTTTCAAAACGGACCACTGAGGCATTGAGCAGGTCATATCGCGAATATGAGTAAATCCATTGTCCAAAAAATAATCTTGCGCAACCAACAAACAACGACGTATTTCACTCGGCGATAAAGCAGGAATATGGGCGTAGATCGAATAAAATGCGCTTTCTTTTAAAACACCTGTTAGAGCACCACTCGAATCTCGTTCAATGAAAGGTTGCAAGGTGGGTACATTTTCAATATGTGGAAGAATGTGTTTCAGAGCAGCGCTATTCAACAAACAGCTGTGTGCATCTTTTTTAATAAAACACAGAGGCGACGTCGGACTTAAACGATCGACATCTTTAAGTCCATTGGCATTTACTAATTGCGAATCAGTCCAACCAAAACCAAAAATCCAACCACCACGATAGTTCTGTGGCTGGAAATCTGAGGGTGCAATATCACTCAAGCATCGATACTTTTGGATATCAAAATAGCTCTTCTTTTCACCGGTCATTAACCAATGAACATGACTATCATACAGTGCCGAAATCGATGTTTTGTTGTCGTGCATATGCTCACTGGGTGACGGATTTAGGCCGGCCCGTGAAAACCCCTTTTTCATGTTTAGATGTGATACAAATCGTGTATCACATCTAGAAGAATTATCAAAATGAAACTCTTTTTTCGGGCTGGCCTGGCGTGGTTATTGAACTTACTCTTGATAACAAAGAAAACGAGGTTTCTATGAGTACCCTAGCATTTATCTTAGTCTTAGCTTTAAGCGTTTCTGTTTATGCAAAGACGGAAGCAGGCCTGAGTGTAGAGGGCTACTCAAAAACTCAAAGGCAAAGTCGCAACTTAGCCGCAGCTACGGTGAGCGATATGGGCGCGATTATGGATCAGTTGAATAAAATGAATGGTAAGCCAAAGGCTAAATCGTACGACAAAGAAAACGTCGGTTTCAGCGGTGAATCTGGTGCGCTGAAACGAATCCCGAAAAAAAAATCAGCAGTGACTTCTGGGTCGCCTGCTGATTCCACAAAATAATTTTAATTAAAACCTTATCGTCCAGTATTTAAAGGTGGAGGTGAAGATACACCGCCAAGACCGCCGCCACCTAGAGATGGCAATCCGCCAAGGCCGCCACCGGCGCCTAATTGAAAGTTTCCACCTAAATAAGCAGAACCACCCAAACCGCCTCCATACTGTATCGATTGAATTCTTTGGATAACACCCATTAATTCAGATTGAAGTCCCGAAACAGCTCTTTGTTTTTGCATTGCATTTTCATAGTAGCGCATTTGTTGTTGCATCAACGCTTGTTGTTGCTGCATCTGCATTTGCATCATTTGCTGCTGCATTTGAATTCCACCAACACCAAGTCCGCCAAGGCCGCCATCTAAACCACCGAGTCCACCTAAGCCTCCAAGTCCGCCAAGGCCACCTAAGCCTCCAAGTCCGCCAAGGCCACCTAAGCCTCCGAGTCCGCCTAATCCGCCAAGGCCCCCCAGTCCCATTATCCCCGGGATGCCAGCTCCACCGACCATTCCGTATGGATAACCGCCAAGAGCCGCATATGGATTCATAAGTGCATTACCACCTAAGCCTCCAAGACCGCCTAATGCTCCAAGACCACCAAGTCCGCCCTGTCCTAACATCGCAAGCGCCATCGGATCAATTCCGCCCATTGCGCCGGCCATACCAGGAAGACCAAAACCAAGTCCGCCACCCGCCATCAATTGCGGATACATTCCTAATCCCATCGCGTTTAATCCCCATGGACCATTTAGTCCCCATGGAGCCGCGCCCATGTTGTACATACCGCCACCAAGCTGGCCACCCAGTGCCCACGCTGGTAAACCGAATGCGCCACCGATCTGTCCCATGCCACCAAGAGCTGCGTATGGACCCATGACTCCGCCCATACCACCGATTCCACCTGCCATACCCGCGCAGCCGAAACCACCTTGGCCAAGTCCAGCACCGAGTGCGCCCATGATACCTGGAAGTGCCGCCATAAACGGAGAACCCATTGGCATTTGAGTTGGGAAACCGAGTTGAGCATTTCTATCTTGCATGTTTCCGTAGAAACTTTTCGT
>DDTZ01000130.1:0-7567 GCA_002344565.1 Bdellovibrionaceae bacterium UBA2351
CAGATGCAAAACATAGAGCTAAACTTGCTAATACTAATTTGAACATTTTTGGACCCCTTTTTGTTGTTTAAGATGCAGAGCTATTTCAATAGACGAAATCGTTAATAGCAAGGAAAATACTTTAAATATTTTTTCATATGCCGAAGGCCAAATTCTAGAATTTGAATTTTTGTAAATTTGCGAGCACACTAGGGAACATATGAATAAAAGTAATTCAATGAAAAGACTGATGAGTGTAGCTAAGCCGGAATTCAAAACTCTGGGTTGGGGTCTATTTTTCCTAGTAATTTCCAGTGGTTCTTCTTTGGCCTACCCGCAGGTTATTCGCTGGATGGTGGATAATGTCCTTCAGACAAAGCGAATTGATTTATTATGGTGGTCCGTCGGTGTCCTGTTCGTGGTATTTGTTCTACAGGGGATAACTTCTAGTGTGCGTTATTTCCTGTTCACTCTGAGCGGTGAACGGATTGTGCTAAAACTGCGCCAACGTTTATTCAAAAATTTAATGGCTCAAGAAGTTTCCTTTTTTGATTTCCATAGAACCGGCGAATTGATGAGTCGTTTAGCTTCGGACTGTACAACGCTACAAAATACGGTGAGTGTAAATATATCGCAAGGACTCCGAAATTTGGGGCAGGTGATCGGCGGCCTTGGATTTATGTTTTACACCTCATGGCAGTTGACTTCGATTATGTTTGTACTTATTCCCCCGATCGCGTTGTTCGCGGCCCTTTATGGAAAAAAAATTCGTGTGCATTCAAAAAACCTGCAAGAAGCGGTTGCTAATTCCAGCATTGTGGCGGAAGAAACGCTGTCTGGCGTAAAAACGGTGAAATCGTTTGTAAGGGAATCATTCGAAGTAAATCGCTACACTGAATCGTTAGATCACGCGCTGAGCTTTGTAAAAGCAAGAATCACCGCGATAACTGTCTTTATGATGGTGGCGATGTTTGTGGGATTTTCTGCCGTGTGTGTGGTGCTTGCGTACGGTGGCTATCAAGTCATTGACGGCTATCTAACGGTTGGAGATTTAACCCAATTTCTGTTGTATTTGATGTTGGTTGCGATCGGTGTCGGCAGTTTGGGTAGTTTGTGGGGTGATTTTGCTGCGGGTTTAGGCGCGTCTGAACGAATTTTTGAAATATTGGAAAAACCAACTCAAGAAATAGTTACCGGTATGCGTCCTGAAAAAATTAGCGGAAAAATCGAATTCAAAAATGTTTCGTTTAGCTATCCAACTCGAAAAGATATTAAAGTGGTTCGAGACCTAACATTTGAAATCGAGCCAGGGCAAAAGATAGCATTCGTGGGTTCATCAGGTGCTGGAAAATCAACGATTGCGGGGCTTATTCCCGGATTTTACCCCATTGATTCGGGTCAGATAAAAATCGACGGTCACGATATTCAATCGCTAGATGTAACATGGCTTCGGGAACAAATCGGTATTGTTTCGCAAGAGCCGATTTTAATTTCGTCTACTATAGAGGAAAACATTAAATACGGCCGCGAAACGGCGAATTCTAACCAAATTGAACATGCGGCGAAGTCGGCCAATGCTTGGGAGTTTATTCAAAGATTTCCCGAAGGCATGCAAACTAAAGTCGGCGAAAAAGGATTGCAGTTATCGGGTGGCCAAAAGCAACGCGTGGCTATTGCGCGAGCCGTATTGAAAGACCCTAAGATTTTGATTCTCGACGAGGCGACATCGAGTTTAGATACGGAAAGCGAAGCTTTGGTTCAAGAAGCATTAAATCATTTGATGGAAGGTCGAACGAGCGTAGTGATAGCACATCGCCTGTCTACGATCGTTGATGCCGATAAAATTTTTGTTTTAAGTAACGGCGAAGTTGTTCAAAGCGGAAAACACGAGGAACTATCGAAAGATAAGACCGGGATATATTACAAATTATTGCAAAAACAGTTTTCAGGAGATCTAGAATGAGAAAAATATTAAACGAAAATAAAATTACAAAGCGCGCCCAGGATTCAATAGCAAACTTTCACGCAGCCGCTGTGGCTGAAGTTGAAAACGCAGTTCAAAATAACGAATGGGTGATCGTTGGCATGGCCCACAATATTCCCGTTAAAAATGCACGCAAACTTTTAAAGGCCAAAGATATTAAGTACAAGTATATCGAACACGGTAATTACTTTGCGGGATGGAAAGTGAGACTAGCAATTAAGCTTTGGAGTGGTTGGCCAACTTTCCCACAAGTATTTCACAAAGGCGTACTTGTGGGTGGCTTCAGTGATCTAAAAGCGTATTTAGCAACTACTTAGCAGCAGCCGTTCCGATATCACGAGGGTCTGCAACTGCTGTGAATTCAGAATTATTGGTGTCTAAAGCGGCCGACATAACTCGGCACGGGATTCCGCCCAATTCGATTTTGTAGCCCATACTTTTCAATTTTTCCAACTCTTTAGGTGCCGGACCTGGTTGTTCAATGAACAATGTGTCTGGCTGCCATTGATGATGAACTCGGATATTTTTTACTGAACTTTCTAATGATTGTTTAAAGAACAAATGATTGAAAATAGTCAACGCCGTGCAACTGATAATTCGTGTTCCACCAGGAGCACCCACGGCCATAATCGGGCGATCTGTTTCATCGAAAACAATTGTAGGCGACATACTTGAAAGCGGTGTTTTAAATGGGGCGATGGAATTGGCATCAGAACCAACCGCGCCGTACAAATTGGCCGCGCCAGGTTTGGAAGAAAAATCATCCATTTCATTATTTAATACGATACCAGTGCCCGTCGCAACGGCCCCTGAGCCCATCCATCCATTTATTGTTTGGGTAGAGCTAATTGCGTTTCCATCTTTATCTAGGAAGGACATATGAGTTGTTTCGGTAGATTCCTTTTTCTGTTCAACGTTGCCATAACGAACTTCGTTAGCCGCGCGCGCCTTATTCAGCGTGATTTCTTTTTTACGTTGATCTAAGTAGGTGTCAGAAATTAGCTGAGTCATTGGAACTTTTACGAAATCGGGATCACCTAAATATTGCGCGCGATCAGCAAATGCCATCTGAAATGCCGATGCCTGGAAATGAATAACTTTCGCCGTATTCATTTCCATTGGTGTCCAGTTTTCTTTTTCTAACATTTTTAAAAACTGAACGACGTGAATGCCACCAGAACTAGGGGGTGGCATAGAAACGATTTTATAATTCATGAATTTTGATTCAACTGGTTTGCGTGCAATTGTTTTGTATTTCTTTAAATCAGCTGCCGTAACTATTCCACCCGTCTTTTTTAAGAACGTAGTGATTTTTTTAGCTGTAGCACCTTGATAGAATTCTTTTTCCCCATTTTTAGCGATAGCTTTCAGTGTATTTGCTAAATCGGTTTGTACAAGCACTTCGCCTACTTTATAAGTAGAGCCGTCTTCCTTGATAAAGATTTTTTTAGAATCTGGGAATTTGGCTAAAACATCTTTTCGTTCTTTAAGCGCTTTTTCTAAGTCAGGATAAACAAAAAAACCTTCTTCGGCGATTTTAATAGACGGAGCTAGAACATCTGCCCATTTCATTTTTCCGTATTTGCTATGAATTTCCCATAAGCCTTTAACTAATCCCGGTACCGCTACGGACAATGAGCCATCTTTAGATAAATCGCCTAGATATTCGCCTTTTTTATCTAAGTAAATGTCGCGGAATGATTTCATTGGTGCGCGCTCACGGAAATCGATAACTACGTTTTCTTTAGAGCCGGCCTGGTGAAATACCAGGAACCCACCACCGCCAATGCCAGTAGAGTGAGGGCGTTCAACGGAAATACAAAATGAAGCCGCAACGAATGCATCAATTAGATTTCCCCCTTTTTCTAAAATTTCAGTGGCCGCTTTTGTTGTTAAAATTCCTTGAGTCGCTAACGCATATTTTTTACCCGTCATCACATAATCTTGGCGATGAGGTTTTGCAAAATCAGAAATGATGACTGAACTTTGCGGCGTTTGTGTTTTCTCTGAGCTCGAACAGCTGAGTAAAGTCAGGGTACTAAAAACAAAAAACGAGAATTTTAAAAATGGCTTTTTCATAATGTCCTTTATTTTGCGAGTTGAATTCTTTTGTAAAAATTTAAAGTTTGGTCAAATGTTTGCTCACGTTTTTGCGTGAACGAATGATCGATCGAAAGTTCTTCGTAGTGCGTGTTTGGACCAAGCAATGGCAGTATTGATTTAGTTTTATCTTCAGGTGTTGATAAATCGTTCTTAGCCTGCAATACAAGAGTGGGCTTTTGCCATTTCGTTTTCGATAGTGATGGCACATACGGAAAATTATTCTGAATTGTTTTAAACTCTGTGCATACGTCGGCGTGATCGCGGTGAAAGAACATATGTGGGTATTCTTTCATTAAGTTATCGGCAAGTTCATCAATACCCTTACCATCTGGAATTTGCGTAAATGGCGAATACAGAACTAAAGAACCTAAATCATCGGCAAAAATAGGCAGCAGATTAAGTGATACAAAACCACCCCAGCTGTGACCTAGGAAATGAATTCGCTTTAGCTTAAATTCTTTGCGGATGTGCTCGACATACTTCATCGCTGTTGTGAGTGATTTTTCGAAATAAAATTTACCTAACGATTCCCCGATGCCTTCATAATGATGGACAAATACGGATGCTTTCGTATTTTGAAAAAGAAAGTGGGCTAAATCTTTGTTACGATTTCTTTGCGATGGAAAGCCGTGGAATATGAATAGGCCGTCACTTGCGTTCTGATCATAAACATAATTAAAACAATTGCCGAATTCAGGTAAGCAGCGAAACATCGTTAAAATATTTACCAAATCCGCCGGCTTTGCTATCGTATTTTTTATGAAAGCACAGAAGTCTAAATGGCTTTATTTAAAAATCGGCCTCTATGGTATCCTTCTCTATTCTGTCGTTGCTGTAATGCAACACGTTAAGTCTCCGACATTTTCAAACAATGTGGATATCTTGATGGGCTCACCCTCACAGTCTCGTCATCTTTCCTGGTGCTCAAAAACCGTGCAGGTTATTCTAATCATTCCTAAAGACCAGACGGTTCGAGAACCTAAGGCCATACAGCAGCTCTGTCAGCTAGCGTATTCTAGTTATAATTCAGAAGAAGTTAGCAAGATACAGTGGTCACCCTTGATGAAATCCTTGGATGAAAAAGGTGACGAGGTTATTTTGGAAGCGGATACTTCTAGATCCTTTGTTCGTCAGGGCAGTCTAATTTACAAAGTTGAAGGTCTAAAAAGCCAAATGTCGGCGTTGGGTTTAGCTATCGACTAGGGCTCAAGATCCCTAGGAATCGATTCTTGACTTCAAAATTCAAATCTACTAATTTCAGATTTCCGGTGTTCAGGAGTAGCTCAGTCGGTAGAGCAAGCGGCTGTTAACCGCTTGGTCGGGGGTTCGAGTCCCTCCTCCTGAGCCAATTTTTTAAAAACCACCCAAGAGGTGGTTTTTTAGTTTCTGGGCCTTGAATTATTTTACGACTGTAATTTCTTTTTCAAACAATAAATCAGCACCTGCCCCGATAGCGCGGACATTCGCCTTGATCCCATTTTCGTGTTTGCTGGCGTCTACTAACATGAAGTTATGTTCCTTCGTCGCCACCACTCGGCGTGGGTTTTCCCAGTTTTTTCCACCAAAGATATAGCTGTGGTAAGGGCTCGCTGTTAGTTCAAACGTTGGGTAGCCTAGGAAATTTTTGTCTACAGATGAAATTTCAGAGAAATGCACATCGCCTGAAACAAACACAGTAGTTGATTTGCTGCCCTTAACATCTTTTAAAAAGCGTTCAAATTGTACGGGGTGATCACCTATAAATGTTTCGTTTACGATTTTCTTTTTTTCGCCCTCGCCGACTTCCACCAGGCTTTGGAAAAACTGATCACCCATCACTAGCCATGTCGGTAACGAGTCGCTATTCATTTCTGAAATAATCCAATCGTGCTGGGGTTTTCCCAAATGTCCGTTTGGATGTTTCTGTGTTCCCGGTGGCTGCCGGTAGTAGCGCGCATCCATCATGATAAATTTTTGTCCAAATAATGTGTACGCGGATGAAACGCCTCCAACACCTTGCTTAAATACGCCTTTGATATCTGGTGCGTGAAACAAAGCTTTAAAGACCCGTTTAGCGTGGTCTTTTCCAGAAAAATTAATATCCGAATTATTAGTTCCCATGTCGTGATCATCCCAGTTAGCGATGATAGGAATCAATCGCTGACTACGGAAGATTTCAAGGGTTTGGAAGCTATCCATATAACGGCCCCAGATTTCCCACTCTTGCGTTTTGTGAGTTTTAGTTTCTCGTTTTACAAACTCGAATGAGTCCACGTAAACTACGTCACCATTCATGAGGATAAAATCGGGATTGGCTTGGACAACTTTGTTCCAAATAGATTTGCGGATGGAAGCAAAGCGATGATCATCCGCTTGGCACGAACCAACTACAAATTTAAAACGAGTTTGATTCAAATCTATTGACCTAAATTTTCTAAAATCCATCGATTGCTCTAGATTGTCTGTCGCCTTTTCGACGACGTGGATGCCGTAATCTTGTCCGGCAGTTAAACCAGCGAAATGAAATTTATCTATTTTCCAAAATGTATAGTTAGCCTGCTCAACAACTTCATAGGGTTGTACGCGTGCAATTTCTTTTCCAGCAGCATCCACTAGAATGTAGGTGTAGGTTTTATATCGGGGAACAATACTGGAAAAATAGGCTTCGTTGTTACTAGTAGGTCCTTGAATCATTGCGAATCGGCCTAGTGGCATATACTCGTTTGTGGTATTTGTATTTGGCAACCGCATCGCTTCTGGATTAGCCGCTATATAGTTAGCAAGTTGCGTTTGCGCACATGAAATAGAAAAAATAGAAACGAAAATCAAAAATAATACCGATTGTTTCACGAAGTCCCCTTTTTATTTATGATCTTCGTCATCAAATCTAAATTTCTTAGCTCCGGCAAGCAAAATAGCATGACAATATTATTGCGCTCGGTTCCCAGTTCAGATAAAAATTTTAAATACCAAGGATCTTCAATTGAAAATACCCGAAATTTCGCCGACAGAGCTTCAGCTATTAGCGGAAAAATTCTTAGATACTGTTTTTGAAAAAGTAGATGCACATGATTTGTTAATTGAACCTCAGTGGGATATTGATCATCTATGTTACCGTGTGGAAACAGAAGACGAATATGCGGCCTATCATCAATGCTTTCTAAGACTTGGTGAGTTGCTTACAGAAAAGGAAGTCAATGGTCGTTCGATTTCCACATTCAACTTGGCTATACCGATTAAGTATAAAAATTGGTTGATTAAACTACTAGAATTACCGGCCCCTAAAAAAGGAAAAATAGTTAAGACTGGATTTGAACATTTTGAAATGGTTGTGGATAAACCGTTAACTGAAATTGCTAAACGTTACCCTAGTTTAGATTGGGATAAATCGGGATTAGAGAAAACGTTTAATTCTGAATTAGAATTATCGTTCGGTTCGTGCGCTATCAAGTTTCACAATATATCGCTAAAATCAGTCATTAACTTTGAAGAGCGACCAAAAATGGCGATTTTAGTATCCGA
>DDTZ01000130.1:7913-8574 GCA_002344565.1 Bdellovibrionaceae bacterium UBA2351
ATTCCGACTTAGATTTTTTAGTTACATTTGCAGATCCTAGCGAATTTAAACTCATGTGCCAGCAAGGCTTTGCACTGTTGCCGGAATTTGAAATAACGGCGGGCGAAATAAACGATATGCAGTACAGCCTATGTCGCTTCACTTATCGCGGAATTCCAGTCGAGATTTTCTGTGCGTCCTTGTCGACGTTCCGACAGAGTGGATTCTTGCATTTTAATGCCGAGGAAAAGATTTTAAAATATGGGCCACCATCGTGGCAGCACGATGTTTTGAAGCTCAAAGAAATGGGATACAAAACAGAACCGGCATTTGCGCGTCTACTGCAAAATGATGAAATAGACGCCTATCAATTGATTCTAGATATGCAAAGAAAACCAATACAAGAACTGCGAAGTTCTATTAGATCCAGTATGAACTAGATCTAAGCCGTCGCCAGTTGAGTGTACATTTGCCACTCTTTTAAAGCGAAATTAAATTCGGCCTTTGCGCGTTTGATATTTAATTTCATCTCTTCGATTTGAAGCTGAACTTCATTCCATTTTTCTTGAGATGAATTTTTCCAAGCGGCTTGGGTTTGCTGATATTCTTCTTTGAATTTCTTAACTTTGTTCTGAGTTTCTAGGATTTTTAATTTCAGAGTTTCAATTTTTTCAGCAGAAAT
>DDTZ01000055.1 GCA_002344565.1 Bdellovibrionaceae bacterium UBA2351
GCCTTGACTAGTTAATTTTTCGATACCTGCAGTTTTAGCAATTAAAAAACCACCATCTGATGTTTTCACGATACCTTTAACTGCGGCACTTAATGCAGTTGTATTCGACGAGAAAATTGTACGTGTAGGATTTGCTGATTTGGGTAGTTTTTCGATGCGACGACCAGAGGCATTTTCAACAAGTATCATTAAATTTGAAGAATCAACGTCAACCAATCCCACTGGCGAGTCTCCAGGGTTGGCGGGTAGACTAAAATAGTCGGCGATGCTCAGTTCTTTTTGACCCGTGGTTAGGTTTAAACGGTAAGTTTGGTTCGCTGCCGTCGCCGTTGTAAATGTTGTATTCGTTCCCGAGTAGCATGCGCCAGTGGAAACGTATAGATGTTTTGGAACTACAGTTGAAACTGGCTCAACGACGGGAGTTTCTTCTTTCTTTTTTTCGTTGCATGCAGTCAGTATCAAAATGAAAAACAAAAAAAATTTACCGAGTTTCATGTGTACCTCACATAAGTTATCGGTAAACAACCATTTGATCTTTAAAAAATCTTTACAACGTATCGTTGTGAGACACTGACGAGTCTAGGGACTCGTCAGATTCGGACATTAGACTAACACCGCGATGACTAATCGATCGCGTTCAATGAAGGAAGTGGACATTTTAATTCTGAACGCTTTTGGTTCATTAATTTGCCGAAATCATCAAGACTTAGAGATTTCGGTGTCGCTTTCGATTTCATTTTATCGTAGCGCTCTTGAATTAACGATTTAACTTTTGAGTTAAATGTTTTTCCACCACGGCAGAATGTGATGATCTGATCGCTTGTATCATTTACGTAAGGATCAATCATGTCACACATGAACTGAGCTGAACCCAAATAGTCTTTAGACGCTTTATATTTTAAATACGCTTCTTGTAGTTGCTGGCAAGCTACTTCGTACTGGCGTGAGCCTTTGGGTAGAGTCTTAACGTTGATGTTTTCAAGACGGCTTAGTGTATTTAAATCTTTCATCATCGCTTTGTCTTGATCTGCCCAGTTCCAAGATTTTTTAGGATCTGGTTGTGCCTGATTTGGATTGCTGATTTGTAAAGAGCCTTTTTGTAAAAGCTTAACGAAATCAGTGAAGCGACTTAACGATACTCGGTGCATATCCATGTTGTTATCAAGCCACGCATACACAGGAGACTTAGATGTGGAAATACCGAATAGAGTGTTTGAACGGAACAAGCTTGCTTTTAATTCTTGAGAACGTTGATCAAGTTCGCTACGGATGTAAACAGCGTCTGGGCGAGCCATTTCGCGTAGAACTTTGATCACGCGATCCATTGAACCTTTTTCTGACTTAAGCTTTTTGTACTGAGCATTCCAAACTTTGTACTCATCGCTTTGAGTTAACAAATTTTCGATTTCCTTAATTTCTTTGTTAACGATTTTATCAGAGTAAACGATGATTTCGTACATACGTTTCATCCAAGTTTTCGTTTCTTCAGCGCAAAGTGGAGTTGCTTTAGCTGCTTCTACGATATCATCGCCAAGAGCTTTGCCAACTAGGATGCCAAGACGATTTCTTGATTTAGTAAACGCCAAATATAACTCATCAGATTCAGTTTGGACTTGCGGGTCCACTATGCCAGTGCCGGTAATTGATGTTGTACTGCTGCTGGTAGTGTTCAGCTTGCTAGCTTCGACTGCTGTTTCCAAGATACGTAACGTACTTGCAGGGAAAGTCTCTGCATCTTTGCTTTTCTTAACCAATGAAGAACCTACTAAGCAGATACGTTCTTTGTCATCTTCGGCAGCTTTGATTTTAGCATTGTAGAAGTTCATATTGTATTTATCCTCTACAATCTTAGCTTCTAAATCCGTGATGATCTTTTCCGTTTGATATTTATACTGCATCAAAGGAAGTAGGTTTGAAGATGGGTTTGTGTAACGAGCGCGGTAGGCTTCGATATTTTTAAACAAATTATCTTTGATATCCGTTAAACGACCTTCCTCGCCTAATTGTAAGAAATCGATTTTTTGCCTTACTTTCACGAATTGACACGTGTTTTGTAAAATTGCTTTTCTAACTTCTGGATTGTTTAGATCAAGAGAGTTAGCGCGTGCGTACTGGTCAAATCCCTTAATTGCTGTCGTAGCGTATACACCACCCATTAGGGCTACTTTTGTTGCGATACCAATGGCTGGGTTAGCTGCGGCTAACACAAGACCGATAGGTGCTAAGTTATTTAGGATATCATTTACTGCTAAAAGTGCCGTACCTAAACTTGACTTTGAAGGTCCGCAGTTTTTGTTCAATAGTTTGTTGTTAGACAAATTGTTGGCAATGTTAGTCACGCCAGACACCGCGTCTGTAATAATACGCTCAACATCACGCGTGCTAGCTGTTGCTGCTAAATTTGGATCAGCTTGAATTTGTTGTAACTGAGTTACTAGGTTTCTGATTTTTTCAGAATCAGAATAGAAATCTGTGTATTGATTATTTTGCTGTTGCTGACACTCAGGGTTCACGCGCATCGAAGAGGTCAATGCATCAAGGGCTCTGAAAATTGAATCGTAAGGATTTGATTCAAACAATGGGCAGTAAAATTCGTTTGGAACTTGGGCTACTTGAATTTGCGTGTTTGTTCCCGTGCTTGGGAAAATAGGATTGAAAGACGAACCTGAACCGCCAATTGGAATTGTTCCCGGTAAGCTTGGTAGGGATGGAATGCCTGGGATATTTGGTAAACCAGGAATATTAGGATTCGTTGGATCACCCGGTAATTGTGGATCGCCAGGTAAAGACGGTAGTGGGTTTGTTGGATCAGTTGGGTTTGTAACTACGATTGGAAACAAATTATCATCAGGTCCGCCCGTTGTTGGTGTTTTCTGTGCTTGCACAGAACTAACAATCAACAAATTCACCATGATGATCGATACAAATTTATTCATATTCAATTTCAAACGCCACCTCACCGTTACGCCCGTAAGATATTGAGCCCACTGTCGTTTACCATTTTTGGCTAGGTAACGCTTTACTATATTTTGCCTAAAGAAAAAAATACAAAAAGTGACATACCACTTTTCGCTACTGTCTTTTTTTCATTGTCTCGGTTTGGGAATTTCATTTTTAGGTCCTATACAACGCGGTAGTAGCGTTGAGCTTTGGCCGAGTTATTGAAGTATATCTTAGTAAGATGTTTTGTCTCTTGTTGAGACAGCTTAAAGTAAAAGGTGTGAATTGAAATTATTTGTAAGTATTTTATTAGTAATATCAGTAAGTTACGCTCAACTGAGAACGCCGCAGAGCATCTGGGGTTCCTTGGAGCGAGTGTCACCACTCAATGATAAAAATTACTTTGAAGTCATGGACAAGCATGCCAAAAAGCTGGGTAAAATTGCTAAAACAAAGCAAATGGATTCAAAAAAATTGAAACGAGTTAAGCTATTCAAGTTCAAAAGTACTCTTCGTTCATATGCTTACGGTAAAAAATTCTATGTACCTAAACGGGTAAATGTAAATGATCCATTTGCGGAAGGTTTGAATAGATCGGTTCCGGCCTATATCCCGCCTTCTCAGAGTGAAGCTGAAGTAATGAAGTTTTTCGGTGATAAAATGATTCAAAACTGGTTGTCATCTCCGGCGGTAAAAAATTCGTCTTTTGGTAAAGCAGCTAGTTCCGTGGAGCAGGCGATGAAGGTGGAAGCTTCTATTTCTGGTCCTCCAGCGCCCTTGGGCTCAGGAGAAAAGACGATCGATCACAAGTTTTCGTTTCAGTATCAAGCACTGCAATCTCAAGCTAAGGTGGAATACCATGGTTGGGGCAGAGCTCACTTTATCCATGATTCTCGAATCGGACAAACTGCATTAGAATTGTCCGAGAGGATTTTCAAAAATAAAGACTTAGTATTTAATCACACAAAAAACACGATTGAAAATCGAAGCTTTGTTGGTGTGCGCTGGGCTTGGTAGCCTAGTTAGCAGATCCAATATCTGTTCGAAAATGAATCCCCTGCCATTTTACTTTTTCAGCTAGGCTATACGCTTCTTTCAAAGAATTCGCTTTTGAGCTACCAACACCAACAGCACCTAGGACGCGACCACCGTGGGTTACCCATTGGGAGTTTTCTTTCTTTACTCCCGATGCAATCAGATGCTGTGTTTGGGAGTCTTGAACGGAATCATAGCCCTCAATCAGTAAGCCTTTCTTTGGATTGTCAGGATAGCCTGGGCTTGCCAAAACAACACAGCTCGCAAAATTGGAATTGAGCTTAAGTTCGTTGAGCTTCCCTTCAGCCAAGCCAACTAAGAACTGCCCCAGATTCGTTTCAATCAGTGGCAGAATGCTTTGGGTTTCTGGATCACCCATACGGACATTGTATTCTAACACTGAGGGTTCGTTCCCATTAACCATGATACCTAAGAAAACCACCCCACGATAGATAGATTCGCCTTTGCTAATTTCTGCTAACGTGGGCTCGATTACTTTTTTTCGAATGTTCTGATCAAGCTCTTTAGAGATTTCAAGTGGAGCCCATGTTCCCATACCACCCGTGTTTGGACCTTTTTGTCCATTGTATAAACGTTTGTGGTCTTGAGCGATGGGTAACGCTACATAGTCTCTGCCATTCGTAAAAAATAGATAGCTCAGTTCCCAGCCGGGAGTGAATTGTTCAAGAGCCGCTTTCAAACCAGCTGTTCCCAAGGTTTTTTTAACAAAAATATTTTCGGCTGCTGTGTACAGTTCTTCAGGGGTATCGCAAATGAAAACACCCTTTCCAGCAGCTAGGCCATCGGCTTTCAAAACATACGGTGGTGTGAATGCGTGCACATGTTTTTTGACGTGTTCCACAGAGTCCACAACTACAAATTTGGCAGTGGGAATGCCGGCCTTGACCATAAACTCTTTAGCAAAAATTTTGCTGCCCTCGAGCTGCGCCCAATGCTGACTTGGGCCAATGACTTTATGACCCAGCTTTCTGAGTTTGTCAGAAACACCGTCTACTAAAGGATCTTCGGGGCCGATAAACACAACGTCGTATTTATTGTCTGTACAAATCTGTTCTATAAATGCGAAGTCTTTCAGAGATTTATCTGTGAAACATAAGGCTTCTTGTTTCATTCCATCGTTTCCGGGTAGCACATGAATATCAGCTGATGGGGT
This sequence comes from Bdellovibrionaceae bacterium UBA2351, assembly GCA_002344565.1. Classification (GTDB taxonomy): domain Bacteria; phylum Bdellovibrionota; class Bdellovibrionia; order Bdellovibrionales; family Bdellovibrionaceae; genus UBA2316. The sequence continues at coordinate 5,150 of DDTZ01000055.1, forward strand.
TGTTCGTTTGAACGCTTTAACAAACGCGTGCTCCCTGCCGCCTTGCCCTAATATCAGAATTTTCATGGCCTCTCCTTTACTCGTGGGAAAATCCAAACTAGTCTTTTTCTTATGGAAAAAATAGTATTTATATCAGGCAAAAGAACTCCGTTTGGAGCCTTTGGTGGTTCCCTCAAAGATGTATCCGCAACTGACCTTACGGTCGCGGCGACTAAAGCCACTCTCCAAGCTGCTGGCTTATCACCCGAGAAAATCGATCATTTGGTGCTGGGTAATGTGGTGCAGTCGGGCGCAGATGCGGCTTATATTCCACGACATATCGCTTTAAAGTCAGGTGTACCGATTCCGGTTCCTTCCTATTCAGTGAATCGTTTATGCGGAAGTGGTTTTCAGTCTTGGGCGGAAGCTGCGAAAATGATTATGACTGGTGAAGCCACGGCGGTTTTGGCCGGCGGTGTAGAGCAAATGTCCCAAATTCCGTATGTAGCTAGAAACGTCCGTTTCGGGGGCGTGCGTATGGGAAATTTTGAGTTAGAAGATTACATGACGTCAGCGCTTACCGATGCGTATTCAAAAACACCAATGGCCATTACGGCGGAAAACTTGGGTGAGAAGTACGGAATCACGCGTGAGCAATCCGATCGTTACAGCATTCAATCTCAACAACGTTATGATCAAGCGTTCAAAAAAGGTTATTTTGCAGCAGAAATTGCTCCTGTAACTGTAGAAACTAAAAAAGGTGCGATCGTTGTAGAAAAGGATGAACACCCTAAACCAGATTCTACGTTCGAAAAAATTTCGACATTAAAATCTTTGTTCAAAAAAGACGGTTTAGTAACGGCCGCTTCCGCATCAGGTATTGTTGATGGGGCAGCGATGAGTTTGCTAACAAGTGAATCAAAGGCTAAAGAATTAGGTCTAAAACCAATGGCGCGCATTTTATCTTGGGCCAGTGTTGGCTGTGAGCCAACGATCATGGGCATTGGACCAGTCATGGCCTCAAAACAAGCGCTAGCGAAAGCAGGCTTGTCATTAAATCAGATGGACCTAATTGAAGTGAATGAGGCGTTCGCGGCTCAGTATTTAGCGGTTGAAAAAGAATTGGGTTTACCGGCTGACAAAACAAACGTAAATGGCGGAGCCATTGCGGTAGGCCATCCACTCGGTGCCAGCGGAACGCGTATCATGAATCACCTAGTTTATGAATTACATCGTCGCAATGCTCGCTACGCTCTTGGCAGTGCGTGCATCGGTGGTGGTCAAGGTATCGCCGTAGTTATTGAGCGAATTTAGTCTATATTAAGTTCTATCCATAAAGGGGAGGGGTCTTTTGAGTGGTTATCTAAATGTCTATGACCTGATTGAAGGTCGTTCTCAAGACACTCAAAAGATTTTCTCATTCTACGATGACTATAATCGAGTAACTCAGAAAAGTTTTTCTGAAATCACTCAAGATGTTGTGGCGATGGCTAAAAAACTGTCGTCTCAGCTAGTGAAGAACGAAATATTTTTTGTTTCGCTTCCTAATACCTATGATTTCCTAGTTGTTTTCTTGGCGTCGCTAAAAGCCGGTGTGATTGCGGCACCAATTGTGAGTTCCGATTCGATGATGAAATCGGATTACTATGATTACTTGGATCAGATCAAAGCCTACACTCAAATTCAAAAAATTTTAGCACTCGATAGTCATAGAACCGAACTTGTGCGGTCTGGCTTTGAGGTGATTTCGATGGCCGATACACAAGGTAGTTCTAATCAGGAACAGTTTTTAAACAACCCTCAAAAACCAAAGCTTTTACCAAAACATTTGCATGATCAAATTGCCTTTGTTCAATTTTCTTCGGGATCAACATCAGATCCCAAAGGCGTCATGATTTCGCATAAAGCATTGATCGAGAATATTACGTTGATTCGATTGTCGCTTGAACTGAATGAAAAGTCTGTTTTGCTTTCGTGGATCCCGTTCTTTCACGACATGGGATTAGTGGGGACTTTGTTGACCGCATTGGTGACTCCGTTTGAGACTCATATTTTAAGACCCATTGATTTTGTTAAGAACCCTCATAAGTTTTTGGAATTAACAGGTCAGGTCAAAGCCACAGTTTGGGTTGGCCCTGATTCTATGTATCGAATTCTAACTAAGGCCATTCATCAGAAAAAACTGGATATCGATTTATCAAGTTTGAAAGTGTGTCTATGTGGCTCAGAACCTGTGCTTCTTGAAACGTTTAATCAGTTTAAGCAAGCTGCTGAGCCCTATGGATGGAACCCGCTGACGTTTACGCCTGGGTATGGCCAGGCAGAAAACGTGTTATCAATTTCGTTCGGTATTCTTCGCACGCACATTAAAACTCACGAAAAAAATAAACGTCAGATAGTTAGCTGTGGAAAACCATCGCGTGATGTGAAAGCCCAAGTCTTGGATGAAAATCAGAAGCTAGTTAAGGATGGCATTGAAGGCCAGATCTGGATACAGTCGCCAAGTTTATGTTCGGGATATTTAGATAAAGACGATGTTTTTAAATCACAATGTTTGGGTTCTTGGTTTTTTACCGGCGATATCGGATTTATCAAAGACGAAGAACTGTATATTTCGGGGCGATATAAAGATTTGATTATCGTGGACTCGAAAAAATATTTCTCTGTTGATCTTGAGCAACGTGTTTGGAATTTAATCGGTCATGATAAGCACGTTAAAAAAGTAGCCGTCGTTGGCAAAGGTGGAATTGGCGGCGATGAATCGATTACAGTATGTGTTGAGTGGTTAGATTTCATGCCCCCTCTGAGCTTTCGCCAACGCAAAGATTTTAGAAATAAAATTATTCACAATTTAAAAAACCAATTCAAGATAAGCGGCAAAGATATCGTATACACTGGTGTGAAATCGCTGCCTAGGACGACAAGTGGCAAACTGAAACGCTATCTAATTCGTACTAAGGTATCCAACAGACAGCTAAAAAATAGTCTGTGGAATATATTTTGGAGATCTTGGGTTTTTGGAATGGTCAGATAAATGTCAAGCAAAGCTCAAATTCAAGAAAAAGTTCAATGCATTTTTAAAGACCAGTTTAGTGGTGAGACTTTAGATTGGCAGAGAACCTGGGTGGACTATAATTTTTCATCCATTCAGTTGGTATATTTTTTAAAAGATTTGGAAGATACATTTGGACCTATACCTATAGAAGAATTTTATGATCTTGCGAACGCAAACGATTTGGTAAGTTACCTTTTGAAGCGATCTGAAACATAGTTTTCTGTATATTCTGTCAAGCCAGCTGGCAAGGGCATCGGTTTAGGTTTAAGTATTTCAAAAAACTTGGAGGAAGCGCTCGGTCTATTTCCTTGAAATGAATGTTTCCGCTTTTTCGTATTGAGCGGGGTCTATATAGATCCTGTCTATTACCCGCGTGCCTTCGTATTTTTTAAAAATCTCTGTCGAATTATTTATAGGTGAGGGTTCAAACCACTTATCGTACGAATCAACTACAAAGATATCTAATGCTTTATCCGTTGGTGAGCCCGAGTGATACTTAGATAAACGGGCATGTGAAGATGCGTGGATTGTTTGAAATCCTTCTTTTTCTAGATCAATTTTTAATTTTTCAAAGCGCTCATTTTCACCGATTGAATGTAACTCAATTAAAACTTTAAACGGTTTACGCTGTGAAATTCGCTGCGCCCAAGGGTTTGATGAAAGGCTTAGGTGTTCATAGAGCTTGTAATCATTGTACTTTGTATACTGCTGAATATCAGCGGGCAGTACGAAATCACATTCTGCAGACGTCAAGTAGCGATTAAGCATTTCTTCGTAAATGATACTTTTGTGATGGAAGTAAACCATCAAATGCATATGGTGGCGTGAAATCAAGAAATCGTCGAATGAATAAAGTGCTCGACGATTTAGAGCTAAGAACAATTTGTTTTCTTTAACGTGGAAAGTAAGATTTTGAATGAGCCATTCGATGTCTACTTTGCCGTAGTTTGTGCCGCAGAAATAGCTATCGCGTTCAAGGTAGTCCATTCGGTCGGCATCGAGCTCCGAACTTACGATCTGGCTGAGTATGGGTCTAAAGTTGATAACACCATCAAAGAAGAAATCATCTTTTTCAGGAAGTGCTTTGTCGATCAATAAAGCTACGTGATACGGTGTGAACTCAAAATTTTCCTTAATCACTTCGGTGATGTTGGAGTCTAAAAGAAATTTTAGAGTATAGTCTTCGTGATTTGCTTGGCGTTCATTGCCATCATAGACAGATAATTTTAATTGTGACAGCTTTGGCATCACTTGCTCTGTCGTGTGGCTTAGTGGGCCGTGTCCCACGTCATGCAACATGGCCGCTAATCGGCACAGCTGGCGATACTGGTGTTTCTTGGATGGTTTTTTAAATGGATAAACTTTGAAAATAGAATCAAATACCATTCCCGCAACATGGCTCACACCAAGAGAATGCAAGTAACGATTGTGAGTCGCACCTGGAAAGCTAAACTCTGAAAAGCCAAGTTGTTTGATGGCGCGGAGACGTTGAAACTCTAACGTATCTAAAATCTTAACTTCCGAATCAGAGAAATACATTGAGCCATGAAGTGGATCGCGAATTTCCATATTGAATTACCAACGTTCTACGATTCTGTAGATGCCTTTTGCCAGCGTATATAACGTAGCAACGAAGAGACCTAAAAACAGCATTGGGAACCAATTAATCATGAATGATACGAAAATTTCCATGCGAAATAGATACTGCGAAGACTTTTGATTATCAATCGGTGATCTGGGACGACGAAATCTTTTCAGTCGAAATAACGTCCAAATCGAATTAAACGTATTTGTAGAACTAATTTACAGGACCTGGGTCTAGTTTTTCTCATTATGACTCAAGTATTTCCAGAGTGTCCCGATATGAGATTAAGCAATAAAACACCCACAGGAATCATAAAGATTCCACATCACTCAAGGATCGAGAGATGTATAACTCATGGAGGAGGAATTATGGGATTACGTATTAATACAAATACGTCATCGTTAAATGCTCAAAGGGTGCTTTGGGGAACGAAGTTAGGACTAGATAAGAGTATGGAAAAACTCGCTTCTGGTTACCGTATCAACAGAGCAGGGGATGACGCCGCAGGTTTGGCGATCTCTGAAAACTTAAGAGCACAAGTTAGAGGTCTTAAGCAAGCTACACGAAATGCCCAAGACGGTATCTCGTTAGTGCAGGTCGCGGAGGGCGCGATGAATGAAGTATCTTCGATACTTATTCGCTTAAGAGAGTTAGCGGTACAAGCCGCTTCAGACACGATCGGTCCAGTCGAGCGTCAGTTCCTAAATGTGGAATATGATCAGCTAGTATCCGAGGTCGACAGGGTTGCTGAAGGTACAGAGTTCAACGGAACTCAACTTTTAGCCGGTGTTGGCTCTATCTTGGATTTCCAAGTTGGAACAAGAAATAATCCAGAAATTGACCGTATCTCATTCGACGCTTCGAAAGCCGATGCAAACTCAGCCGCGTTAGGTATCAACTTAACAAGCGTTGCCGATAAAGCATCCGCACAAAACGCCTTGTCATCAATCGATACCGCCATTGTGTCAGTATCAGCGATGCGAGCGGACTTCGGTGCGATCCAGAATCGTCTACAGTCAACGATCAGTAATCTTCAAGTTAACGTAGAAAATATGTCTGCTGCGAATTCTCGTATCAGAGATGTGGATGTAGCTGAAGAAACATCTGAAATGACTAGAAATAATATTTTATTACAAGCGGGTACTTCTGTTTTAGCGCAAGCTAACTCACAGTCCAATGTAGCACTAGGACTCTTGAACAAATCATTCGGTGGCTAAGAGTAATTCTTAGCTCCGTTATGATCCAGGTTGTTCGATCTTGATTCTTTCAAGATCACCCTTCAAGAATTCAAAAGCACATGTAATTGATACTTGCTTTACTGATCTGTTTCCTGCGCGTGGAGCGCATTTGCGCTCCACATTTTTTGAGTATCTGTTTCGAAAAACAGAGCATTTAAGCCCATTTAAGGCATTGCAAAAGCATATTTAATGGCAGCTATTGTCATTCCTAATGAAGTAATTCATATACTTTATCTTTCCCTATTTTTTTTGCATAAAACCATACTATTTCTTGCTATCGCTAAAGAGACGACTATATTTCCTCAGTATTGATCCGGGGGAACTATGAAACGAATATCACTTTTCTTACTTCTAACTTTAATGGTTGAAATTGCATTCTCGCAGCAAGCAGCTTTAGGAAATGTAACACAATTCAATTTAGCGAATGATATTTTGCCTAAAATTAAGATTCAACAAGCTAAACCGGACGACGTATGGAGTGATGTTTCTGTCGACTTGAACTGGTTGTTGGGCGGAATCAATTCAAAAGCCTGTGCCAGTTCTCAAAAAACATACTTAGGTTGTGTGATGGCTGTTCAAGCGTTTGCGGGTGCTTTGAATAAAAACTATGAAGTGATTCCGATAGATTTACTAGATAAACAGGTTCCATTTTACAAGGGGGATCGTTTAGCGCTGGTTGAAATGCCAGTTCCTACAATTACGTCAGCAAAACAGGCTTACAGCTATTTTGAACAAATGCGTAAGCAGTTAACCAGTCGTTTCTTTTCTTCTTCCTCAGCGTTTATGCGAAATCCAAATACAGACTTTGAGTTAATGCTTACGGAAGTATACAAACGGGCTGGTCAAAATATTAAACCTTCATTTTACGTTGCGGCCGCGACTAAATTTTTCGAAATGGCCCGCGATCCTCATACGTCAATGAGGCCAACTAAAGAACTTCAATTGGTAAGCAATGAAAATGGCGCTTCGTTTGTTGGTCTCGGTATCGAATTCGTAAAGCTAGAACAAGGTTTAATGGTTAAACGAGTTCTAAAAGGCTCAGGCTCGGCCGCTGCGGGCGTGCTGGTCGGTGATGTGGTTATGGCCGTAGACGGTAAAGCGTTGAAAGGTTTAACGGATGAAGACGTGGTCGCGCTTATGCGTGGTGTGGAAAATACATCGGTTAAATTGACTGTTCAGAGAGGAGCGGCTTCTCAGGACCTGACCGTTGTACGTAAGAAAGTGGTCAATCCTGTCGTTAGTTCTGAAAGCGTTAACTTTAACAGTAAGATGATGGTGTATATTCGGCTGACTAACTTTATGTATTCAAATATATGCGATGAAATGGCAGATATTGTTTCGGCTTGGGATAAACAAAATATTTCGGGATTTATCTTAGATCTTAGAAGCAATCCTGGTGGAAACGTAATGATCGCCTCATGTGTAGGCGGTATGTTCTTAGGGAACAATAAAGTGATTTCATATTTTGAAAACCGTTCGTTTTTTGGCTCTAAGTATGATGCTTTACCCACGCAAGCCAAAGCGACGACAACTAAGCCACTGAGTGTTTTGATCAACGCATTTTCCGCAAGTGCGTCTGAACTTGTGGCCGGTGCCATTCGTGATTATAGTCGTGGGTACGTAGTAGGCCAAACCAGCTTTGGTAAAGGGTCTTACCAGGGCTGTCAACCGTTGCAAAATCAAAACGAACTAACCGTGTGCTCTACTCAAGGATTGTTCTTTGCTCCGTCTGGAAACTCTAACCAAACCGTTGGTGTCGAGCCACATATCTCTGTATACGTGAACAAAGATGCTCAAGAAGGGGAAACATATGCAATGAGAGAAGCGCAAATGTATTTGTTCCCTTTAGATCCGAAGAAAATGCCAAATGCTCCCGCAGGAAACTGGAACCAATTAAAAGCGCCTAAACTGTGTTTACAAAATTTGAAATTGGACGCCGTTTATGATCAAGCTCAATCGACGTCTCTGTTCTATAAAGATTATCAATTGCTAAACGGGCTAGCTGCGGTAAACTGTTGGGGAGCTAACTAAAACCGCTCGGTGGTACAGCTGTGATGATCTAAAGCTATATCTCTTTTCTTTGTTCTAAAGAGTAAGAAAAAATCTTTTTAACGCTTTGAAAGCATTCTTCGATATGAGCGTCAAAAGTTGAGAGGTTATTTAATATACTGCCTGTGTTTTGATTGATGACATGCAGACTGTCTCTTAGAATTTCGGAAAATTTTTTCATCGTATCGATCGAGTGTTTGAAGTCTACCTCCTGAGAGGTAATTCGGGCAGACTCGATGTAGCCTATTTGACTAACCAGTTCGATTCCGTTTACCAGTTTGCGTGTATCTTTGTTTAGTTCTCCGAACTTTTCTATCAGTTTGAATGTTTCTAAGCGTGTGGCCGAGAACGTGTTGGTCAGCGCCCTGGCTAAACTTGTAAAAGTATTAGATATCTCAGAAAGGTCATTAATTCTTTTTTGGCTTTCTTCAGGATTAGTGGCATGGAGAGTTTCTTGTACAAAAAAATCAACCATATCAGTTAAGAGCTTTAAGGCACAGATCTGCTTTGTAAATATCAAATTAGCTTCGTCAATTTTTTTTGCATCAATTTCAAACTGTCCTAAATGTTCACTCACGTTTGAAACCAACGCATTGAAGTTCTGTGCGATAACCGAAAGGGATCGACCTTGTTCGCCAATCTTTGAAGAAAAGACTTGGATATTCAAAGACAATAGTTGAAAATCGTAAAATTTTTCGTTTAACGACTTTGTTTGCCCTGAAAAAATGGAATTGCTTTTTTCGAGCTCGGAAATTCTTATGAAAATTTCTTCAGTATATTTAGAGGCCGCCTTGGATTCGGCGGAAATCATTCGAAGCAGTTCGTTAGTGAGCGCTTGCTCAGATTCATGCGCGTGTATTTTTTTTAATTCATTATCACGAGCGACGATTTCGGCTAGCAATGCTTTCACCGAAAACTCTTCATAGCTTTTAAACCCAAGCGTTTTTAAAAGTGTGTCTAAAAAATTTCGCGCGGCCTCAACTCCGTCTTTTTTTTCGACTTCTAAAAGTTGCTTGTAGGCATCTTCAATGATGTCACGGTATCTGGAGGTCGGCTTTAATCGGACCGAAAGGTATCGATCGCCAACTGGAAAAACGACCGCCATCACCCAGTAAAAAGACCCATCCTTAGCCATGTTTTTTACATAGGCAGCAATGATTTTTCCACTTTGAATTGTTTCCCATAAAATTTTAAAAACTAATTTTGGCATGTCTGGATGACGTATGATGTTGTGAGGCGCTCCGACGAGCTCTTCTTTTGTATATCCACTTATATTAACAAAGACGTCATTACCGAATTCAATGCGCCCCTTTTCATTAGTGGTCGAGAAAAATAGCTCTTTGATGTTGAATTTGCGTTCCTGCTGGAGTGGTACGGTATTTTTCATAGTTCTATTATCGGTTTAATGGGTAAAGCTTTAAATATACCCCAATATCTCCAAAATAGATGAAAACTAGACTTAAGAACATCAAAACTGTTCCGAATTAATACGTATCAAAATAAGAACAGAAAGTTCTTTTAGCCAATGGATGGCAAATATCAAGGAGGATTATCGGTATGCAAGGAGGATGATATGGGTTTAAGAATTAATACAAATGTGGCTGCATTAAATGCACAGAAAAATTTGTATACGACTGGAATTAATCAAAACCGGTCTATGGCAAGACTCGCTTCGGGTCAAAGAATCAATCAAGCCGCAGACGACGCTGCTGGTTTAGCAATCTCTGAGAATTTGAAAGCTCAAATTCGAGGATTACGCCAAGCTAACAGAAACGCGAATGACGGTATTTCACTAGTGCAAATCGCTGAAGGCAGTTTGAACGAAGTTTCAAACATGATTATTCGTCTTCGCGAGTTGGGTGTACAAGCGGCATCTGACACTATTGGCGACACTGAAAGAAAGTTTTTGGATGTTGAATATCAACAGCTAAAATCCGAGATTCAGAGGGTAACGGAATCTACACAGTACAATGGATATGATCTGTTGAATGGTACTGGTGGAGTTATTGATATCCAAGTCGGTGTGAATAATGATCCTTTTAAAGATAGAATTTCATTTAATGCAGGTGCTGCAAATTCAACATTAGAAGCACTAGGTATTGTAAGCGAATCTTTGGAAACGAAAGAAAGCGCGCAGGTCAGTTTATCAAGTCTAGATAGTGCCTTGATATCTGTGAATGCGATCAGAGCTAACTTCGGCGCCATGCAGAACCGATTACAATCAACGTCTAATAACTTGTTAGTGTACGATGAGAACATGTCGGCAGCTAATTCTCGAATTAGAGATGCGGATGTGGCTTCAGAAAGTGCAGAGATGGTTAGAAATAACATTCTGATGCAGGCTGGAACATCTGTACTAGGACAAGCGAATCAGATGAATCAATTAGCACTTAAATTATTGGGCTAGTTGGAAAATAAAAAGGCTCCTGAATAGGGAGCCTTTAATTTTTTTGTATTTAGGACTCTAAAACTAGAAGCCGAATCCTAGGACTACATAAGGAATAGTAGTACTGTAAGTAGTAGATTCGAAGCTGCTCGAAAGGGTTGTATTCTCTGTGTACTTTAAACTTCTGATGGCAACTTTTGTTCCCAGATAGAAACTGCTTGAAAGAAATTGTCTCCAACCTAAATCAATTTGATAACCAGATCCTTTTTTATATTCACCATCCGTTGCGCTAAGAATATAAGTTGCGATAAGACTAAAACCATTATCTGCAATCGCCCCGACACTCACACCCATTGCGCTTCCGGTTGTCGTGATTGTATCTTTTGCGCTTTGTGTAGAGTATAGAACACCTAAGTACAGACCAGAACTCATTAAGCTACCAAAGGATACGTCGTAGATACTAGTTGATGACTCAGCACTTGCGGTCACGCCGCCGCTCACTGTTTCTGCTTTTGAGCTAATATGAGAAAAATCGATACCCAAAAGCCAACCGCCCCCACCGCCTTTTGCGTAGGCGCTATTCACTGGTGCCAGAGCAAGAGCCAAAACTATAACTGCAAAAATTTTTTTCATGCGTTCCTCCTTAAAGAAAAGCCGATTGAGACCAAACCTAAGGTTATTTTAAACCCACAAGTGTTCGAATTGAAGCAAATTTGTTTAGTCTCAAGAAATGAGATGATCGGCTGGGTGATATTCCCCACAGGCCTGAAGTCCTGTGGGGAAATAGACGCAAAAATATAAAAGGTCGAGTGACCTAAAAACACCAGTGTTTTAATTTAGGAATCTATTTAGAGCTATTTATAAATCCAGAGGAAACTAAACATTGAAGCATTTCGTGGGCTGAAGAAACCATATCTTCAAGTTCACCCATTTTTTCAGGGCAGATATCCAAATTTTCTTTCGAGGTCTTGAGAAGTGCATTGAGTTCGTTTTGTTTACTTTTGATTTCTTCCAATAGCTTTTTTTCGCGTGCAATTAAAACTTGAGAAATAACGTAAATCAGATCCGGATGAGATTGATATAATGTTTTTCGCCGAGAACCTTGGCCGGCAACTTGAATCACTTCAAAATCGAGTAGATCTTTAATTGCTAAACTAACAAGCGCTTTAGAAACTCGTAGGCGTTTTACCAGTGTGGTCGCATCGACGGGTTCTCGAGATAAAAAAATCGTAGTCCAAATTTGCCCATGTATCTTTTTGAATCCCCAATACTGGATAAAGTCGCCAATTAAGGCGCACAGATCAGCCATCGGCTTGGGTACGCGGTGGTTTTCGTGGACTAAAACTCCATTATGATATCTATGGGGCATATTTCTACTATAGCGATTCGTAATATAAACTCAAACTGTTCGCACAAAAAAGTAATTTTTTCTGCAAAATCACAGGAGAAAGTACAAGTACATGACCACCTACGGAACTAGGGCTTTTTAATATAATTATAAAAACCGATAAGTCCCAGAAGAGTGGCCAAAACAAACATCACAAAGCTCATCGTCGGAATCCCCAGGACAAAGTCGCCATCATGCTTAGCCGCATAAATATGGGATGCGCTGAATATCAACGAAGCCGTGATGATACCTAAGAAGAGTAGATTAAACGACGATTCGAACGATTTTTTGAGGTCATGAAGTTCACTCAATTGAAACTTAAAGTGATGTTCTGGACTATTAAGTTTCTTAATTAGAAAGTGTAGCTGACGGGGCAAATTATTAATGAAATTTTTTGATTCACGAGCCATTTGCCCTAGGTCATGAGCAATCTTATCTGGGCTCATTTGATGTTGAATCAGCTCGCCGGCAAATTCTATCGAGTATTGTAAGAAATCGAATTCTTTTAGAATCTTTCGACCCATGCCCTCGATCGAGACTATCGATTTAAAGAACATCATGAGTTCGGATGGGACAACAAGCTTGTTTTTAGAAGCGATTCCCGCCGAACTCATAAGTAACTTGCCCAAGTTTACATTCTTTAGCGTCAAACCATAGTACGGTGCGATCAACTCACGTAGTTCTTTGGCGAAGACATCGATATTCACTTGATCAGTAAAAGGGGCTAAATCTACGTACTCATAAGCTAAACGGTCATAGTCTTCTTTAGAAAGGGCGTATAGCATGTTTGCAATTGAACTTTGGGTTTTGGAATTAAGCCGACCAACAACTCCGAAATCGATTAAACCTATCGAGTTTCCAGAAAACACAAAAAAGTTTCCAGCATGTAGATCTCCGTGAAAAAGCCCATCAAAGAAGACCATTTTTAAATAGGCCCGTAAGCCTTTTTTTATAATTTCGTGTGAATCGACATTGGGTTGATTCAAAGCACCGTCATCAGATAATGGAATTCCTTTCAGCTTTTCCATTACGAGTACACGCTCAGTGGTTAGATCCTGATAAACTTTCGGAATGATAATGTCGGGTTGGGCCTGAAAATTAACTGTAAAGCGACGAATATTGTTGGTTTCTACGATAAAATTAGTCTCTAATTCTAAAGTTTTAAAGTATTCATCTACGATCGCTTTTGGATTGAAGGCGCGAGATTCGGGTACGTATTTAGTCAGTAAATCCGCTATGAAATACAGAACGCCAAGGTCATCATTAATAACGTCAATAATTCCAGGTCGTTGTATTTTCAATACGACTTCTTCACCCGTTTTCATTTTAGCTTGATGAACTTGAGCAATACTGGCTGAACCAATGGGGTTCGGATCGATGCTTTCAAATAATTCGAGCTGAGGTCCTAACTCATGTCTTAAAACACCTTGAATCACATCAAATGGCAACGGTTGGACGTTTCCGTGGAGTTTTGAAAATTCAACAACATAGTCTTCCGGAACTAAATCGGGACGAGTTGCAAGGAGTTGGCCGAGCTTAACAAAGGTTGGCCCTAGTTCTTCAAAGGACATGCGAATACGTTCAGCCGTCGAAAAATTTTCATAATTCGACGACATGAAACGCTCGATTAAGTACTGTCCTAGGTTGATCTGCTCGGCTACTTTGTAGAAGCCGTGCTTAGCGAATACCCCGACGATGGTTCTTAACCTGGCCGCGTTTTTTAGAGTTTTTCCTAGAGGATTCAGCCTTTGTCCCAGACCCGCCACTGTTTTTCTCCTTATTCTTAAAACTACGCTGAGAGTTTCGGTCTCTGTCGCGATTACGCTCACGAGACTGGCTCGAATTTTCATCCTCAGTTTGAGGTTTATTGCGATAGCCACCACCGCTGTATGATTCATTTCGTGCGCGCGATTGAATAGCTTGATCTAGTTTTTCTAATATTGAGCTACGCTTAGATGATTGAACTTTATATTCGACTCCACCAAAACCAGATTTGCTTTCCGTATTTCTATCTCCACCTTTTTTTGGATTATAAGGCGTTACAAATGGATTATCGTTGGTATTTTCGTGCGGTTTTTTACTAAAGTCGTCGTCAAAACGTTCCGTGGAAGTATCTTCATGTTTGGCTACGTGCTGATGACGCTGTTTATTTGCAATTGGGCTACCAAACTGGAGTTTATTTTTCTTTTTGTTAAACATTCGCTCGGCAAACGACCCGCCACGTTTTTTCTTGAACTTCTTACTGCCTTCGCCATTTCGAGCGTTCGCTTGATTGCGGTTTTGATTTTCATTTTGCTGTTGCTGCTGACGGCTACCAGGGTTGCGTCGCGAATCGTGCTTCATTTGATTCATGTTTTGCTGTTCGCGTTTAGCGACCAATTCAAGTGGCATGAAGTTAATCTGACCCAACTCAGAATCTGTAGCGACAACTTTAATTTTTATAGAGTCACCAATAGTAAATCTTAAGCCGGTTTTTTTATTGTATAAACTTAATGTCTTTTCATCAAACTCAAGTCGCTGAGACGACAGTTCATCAATTTTAATGAGTCCGTCGATTTCGTATTCACGCAATAAAACGAAAACACCAAAACGAACAACCGAGCTAATCATACCCTCAAACTCGTCGCCCAAGAACTTTTCCATGAAGCGAGCTTTTTTGATGGAGGTGATTTGCCGTTCGGCTTTTGCTGCCTTTTGTTCGCAACTTGATAACCATGTAGCTGCCGTCGCGAGATCTTCTTCTTCAACTTCGTTATATTTCTTGCCCTTTAAAATTTGGCTCTTAATTAAACGATGAATAATTAAATCGGGATAACGACGTATAGGAGACGTAAAGTGAGAGTAGTTTTCAAAGCCTAGTCCAAAATGGCCGACATTATTCACGGAATATTTAGCCTGATTCATTGACCGTAACGTCAGAATATTCAATACATGGGCTTCTGGTTTGCCAGAAAACTCTTGCAAGGCACGTGTTAAACGCTTCTGTAGTTTGCCGTCATCGAGTTTAACTTTGCCACCGAAGTTATGAAGATAGCGTTCAAGCATTTTGATCGCCGTTTCATTAGGTGGTTCATGGATACGATATAAAGATGGAATTTGTGAGTTCGTTAAAAACTCAGCTACTGCGACGTTCGCGATAAGCATTAGCTCTTCAATCAAACGATGGGCAAATAGGCGTTCTGAACGGATGACATCGACTGGAATTCCCGAGGCATCGATTTCTAACGCAGTTTCGGGAATTTCTAGATCTAAAGAGCCATCGCGGAAACGCTTAGCCATTAGAACTTTAGCTAATTCTGCACACTTTAAGATGTTATCTTTAACATGTTCAAATTTTTCAATAGTTTGACCTTCGATAATTTCTTGAGCTTCACCGTATGTTACGCGCGCTTTCGATTCCATGACGGCTTCGTAAAATCGGCTTTCTACTTTAGTGCCGGCAAAATCAAAGTACATTTCAGCAACCATGCACAGTCTCGGTACATGCGGGTTCAAGGAACATAGTCCGTTACTTAGAACTTCAGGTAACATGGGAATAACGAAATTAGGAAAATAGATACTATTTCCACGTAGATACGCTTCCTCATCAATAGCGGTATTGTTTTTCACGTAGTGACTGACATCGGCTATCGCGACAAGAAGGCGGAAGCCACGGTCAGAACGTTCCACATAAACAGCATCGTCAAAATCCTTGGCTGTTTTACCATCAATAGTGATCAGATTTAAATCGCGAATATCCTGACGACCTTTGAAGTCCTTTTCATTAGGTTCGGATTTAAATTTTTTAGCTTCTTTTAGAACTTCTTCTGGAAAGTTCATTGTAATTTGCTGAGTGAGTGCCACACGTTTGATATCATTTAAAGGATCTTCAATATCGCCGATAATTTCGACAACTTTGCCAATCAATTCCTTACCTTTTTCGGGGTATTGAATGATTTGGGCCGCCACTAAATCGCCCGTTTGGCAGTTCAAGTTATTTTTAGTTTCGATAACCAGATCGCTACCCCAGGCATTCGATTCATCTTTTAATATGCCGTAGCTTTTTGTGACCTGTTTGTATTTACCTACAACGGTAACCGTAGATCGTTTAATGATTTCGATAATTTCACCACGAAATTTTTGAGATCCAGATTCTGGAAAAACATCGGCTAGAACATAATCATTAGTCATTACCCCGTCCATTGCGTGGCGAGGAATATATACATCTTGGTGGTCTTTGGAGTCGGGAATTAGGAATCCAAATCCGTCAGGGTTGCGCTTTATAATTCCCTTCAGAAATTTCTTTTTAACCATGGATTAAGTTTGGGGTTCTGACTTTGCAAAGTCAAATAAGGAAATGAATGATTTGTATTTAAATAAGTCCTCAAAGTTTTTCTATTTCCAAACTCGGATCGGGTGGCTCGAAACGGGCGGAAAAAAGGCAAAACATAGTCTGTTTACGCCGTCTCCAGAACAAGAAATCTGGGACACGACATTGAATACACTCTCTGAACTGCAGGGCGAGAGTGGAATTGAAATATACGGATTGGTTTTAGATGGAGATGGTTTGCACATTCTGTTTTCAACTCCCTATTTCAACGAAAATATACTTATATTGGATTGGGAAATGCGATTGAAGCAGCATCTGTCTATTTCATTTACTCGTCCTATATTGTGTGAGCCTGTAGAAAATTACGAACAGATCCGGCAGTTATTAATTGAAATCTATAGAGAGCAACTGACAGTTGATAATAATGAGGTTCGGTGGAAAAGGCCGTTTAATAGTATGAAATTGATTTGTGATGGACACAGAAAAGCGGGGTTATTTAAAGATCCTTTACGCATCATTTTTCAACCGGCACTTGTATTTCAGATCGGTAAACGAGCCGAGATGTCGTCCTTTTATGGATAATCTCTGCATAAGAATACGGCGAATTGGGGTAAATGTACGCAGTGCATCAGACAGACAAAATGCCCCGCCAGTCTTAAATTCTATGTCTAACTGTTTTAAATTTTCCAAGCGTTTGACAAAAAGAGTATCAAAAATTTTTTTTAGCAAGCGTCTTCAAGATTCACTGTTATCAGTGCTTTCGCGGCTTTAGTTTTTTTGAAATTGAATTTAATAAAATAGTAAACAACTGTTCAATTTGCTAGCAATAATTTGTGGTACTATTTGTACACATTTTTTTTTGCTTTACGTTTTCAACTGCTTCAATTCACAAAATTTTTTTTAGATTGATCTCAACTATAAGTCTTATTACCATTTATCTATTGAGTATTAAAGAATGGTTAAATAACCAAAATAACGAGCAGACATATATCTGCAAGGAAGGAATTAATATGAAAAAGATGACAATTTTAGTTGCTGTTGCTTTGTGCGCAACTTCAGCTTTTGCTTCTAAAGCTAGATTGAAGGCACTTCAATCATCTCCACACTTACAAGACACTCGCGACGTGATCAGCCGTGAGCCAGATCAAGCTCTTGTACACGGTGAATTCGTGTCTTTAGAAACATCTGCAAACGCAGCTGGTGCTAACGATACAGCTCCAAATGCAGAAGGCGGTTTCGTTCGTAAATTGAATGATACATCTGCAATGGGTGCTTGGTTGGGTGCTAAATCTGAATCTTTAGCTACGACTGCATTGTCTGAAGCAGGTTCAACTCAAACAATTCAAAATCCTCTAAACCTATACTACGCGTCTAAAGCGGGTGATATGGCTTGGGGTGTTGGTTTGAACTACTCAAACTTCGAAAACAAATCTACTAAGAACAAAGCGTCTTCAATGGGTCTAAATGCGAGTGTTTCTAGCACTGCTGGCTGGGAAGCTCAATTAGGTCTTGGTTTAACTGGTGAAGCGACTGTTACTGACACTACTAAATTCGAACAAAAATCTCCAATGTTCTTATCTGGTGGTTACTGGATGGATACTATGTTCCTATTCGGTAAATACGCAATGGGTGGCGGAAAAGCTAAAGACATCGCGTCTGGAACAACGACTACTGATAAAGATGTTAACTCTATCGAAATCGGTGTTGTTAACTCTCACAAAAAAGATGGCGCAGATTTCTTCTACGGCGTTTCTTACTTAATGACTACAAGCAAAGTTGCTAACGGAACTAAAGTTGAAGGGTCTTCACTTCCAGTAGTTATCGGTATCGAAGCAGACGCTACATCTTGGATGGTATTACGTGGATCTATCAAACAAAACGTATTGTTAGGTTCTTCTAAGACTACTCCAAACGGTGGTACTGCTGCTGAAACTAACCTACAAGACAACACTGTTGTTGCTGCTGGTTTAGGTATGAAACTTGGCAAATTCATGGTTGACGGTTCTTTAGCTGCAACTACAACTCAATCTGGTAAATTCGGCTCTGACGCTGGTTTCTTGGGTGATGTTGGTTTAACTTACGCGTTCTAATTTTAGAACTTATCTAGGTTAACTAAATGAAAAGGGCTGATGAACTCAGCCCTTTTTTATTTGTAGAATCGTTTTTTTGCCTATTTGTTTATTTTTGAAAGCACGTGTGCTTGTTTTAAATTAAAGTCTTTCAAAATCTCTAATCTTTTGTTTCTGACTTCAAAAATCTTTTCCGCGGCAGATAACATGTCGGGTGAGTTTTTAACACCACGAGCGTATTCTGATTGTGTCAGTTTGTAGTATTTTTCTGCGCGATTAATATTTTCTTCTGCATCGTGAACTTGGTTGTGAAGCAAATTGAGTTCCGCGACTTCGTTTTCCACATGGGAGTGGGCCTGCTTTCGCTGAAATTCAGCCAACTTTCTGTAAGCAATTGATTCCTTCGCTTGAGCTTCGCTTTCCTTGTGTGATTCAAACCCGTCGGGAATACTCAGGGAAATGCGAAGGCCAACATAGGATTCCTTTCTTTGTTCTGAATCAGGGTAGTCCGCCTCTTCGCGTTCGTTGAATTGATTGAGTCCAGCGACTGCGTCCAGTTTAGGCCACCACGTACGCTTAGCACTTTTGCTTACGAGTGAGCCCATCTCGGCCTGAAGCTCGGATTCTTTAGCGAGTACGTCGTGATCATCGTGTGTGTGCTTCAATTTATTTTCAAAATCGTGTTCGTGCGCGAGTTCTTTTGGGAGTTGGATTTGGTCGGTGGTGTCCAGATTCAGCAGAACCTTTAGCTCATCGATCTGAATTTTGAACTGCAGTTTAGCGAGTTCTAACTCTTGCTTTAAATTTACGGCCTTAATTTCAAATTCCATCTTATCAGACTCGGTTGCAACTCCGCTGCGGATACGCTTAAGTGCGGAGTTGGAGTTCTGGGAATTAATTTTAATTACGGAATCTAAAAGAGTGATCTTTTCTTGGGTATACAATATTTCGGATAAAAGAACTCTGGCAGCCAATAACTCTTCGGCGGTTACCCGCATGTATTGGAATGATTTTTTTTGAGTATTCAGTTCCCTAATATCAGATTCGATTTGGTCTTTGCCACCGTTATACAAATTAACGGACGCTTCTAAACCATAGCTCGGTTGAGTTTTTTGAGCATAAGTTCCTTTTTTGAACGTTTCTTGGCTTGCTTGGAATTCTAGTTTAGGTAGAAATGATCGAGTTAGTGAACCTTCGCGTATTTTCGAAGCATCGACTTCTAAGCGTTGAGCTTCGAGGCGCGTGCTCCGCGATTCGAGCACATTTTTAATATTGTCGTAGTTCACGGAAAACATTCCCGCTAAAGTAGGTAAAGGTTTTAAAAACCCCACCGTAAAATAGAAAATTAGATATCTCGTTTTCATACATTAACCCTATTTTTTGAGCTCAATTGTAAATTCAATTTTGTCCCCATGATTTTCTTTGGCGTCTTTGACGTCTAAGATCAACGTATAGCGATGAGTATTTTTTGGTTTAGAATTGATTTCATAGTGAGAAAACTTTGATGTTTTCGTGTCCGTTACTGGCTCAAGCGTAAGCTTTTCGATTTTTTTATTCTTAGGCAGCTTCATTGATGCTTTCAGATCGAATGTACCAGTTTCTTTTACTTTGCCGTCGTTGTCGAAAACGTAAATTTCAAGTTTCGTGTCTTTGTTTACTACTTCGAGATTTATGGATTCAGTAGATTTTACTACTCCGCCTTTCAGCGGTTGAAAAGAACTTGGTCCATCATGATCATGACCCTCATGAGCAAGTGTTGTCGCAGCAAATAGGGCAGTGAATAGGGCGATTGATAAAAGTTTCATAAATTTCTCCTTTTTTTTAAACTTCGTTTTTATTATTTTGAATTAAGTATTGTTCTGCTGATCGTTTTCCAAACTTATAAAAAAGAGTGGGAGTAACGATGATATCAAGAATAGTAGAGCTCAAGAGGCCGCCGACAATAACCACGGCCACGGGATATAAAACCTCGCTACCGGCTTGTCCCTTGGCGAACACGAGCGGTAGTAGTGCTAGTGAAGCCACACAGGCCGTCATCATCACCGGTACCAATCGCTCTTGAGATCCACGAATGATCATCTCCTTGCTGAATGATTCGTTTTCAAATTTCATCAAATGCAAGTAGTGGGAAATCATCATGATAGCGTTTCTTGAAGCGACTCCGCATAGCGTGATAAATCCAACAAGGCTGGCCACCGTGATGGTCTTGTCAGCGAAGAACAGCAAAAATATACCACCGATAAAGGCTAATGGGATTGTCGCCATAATTTGGGCTGTGATTGTTTTTGAGCGGAAATGACTGAAAAGCACCAGCGCGATACCGATCAATGAAATCAAACCGAAAACTAAGATTTTTCTGGTGGCACCTTGCTGACTTTCAAATTGTCCGCCGTAGACGATGTAATAGCCTTCAGGAAGTTGAACCTCCTTTTTTACTTTGGACTGAACTTCTTCAATCAGGCTACCTAAATCGCGATTATGAACATTGGCACTGATTACGATACGTCGTTGACTATTTTCCCGATTAATTTCGTTTGGACCAGTTGTTTCATAAATATCGGCGACATCCTTTAAGCGAACTTTTCGGCCGTCCGGCATTGTTTTTAAAACAGTTTCTTCCATTTTTTCTATACTGCCGCGTGAGCTTTCATCGAATTGAAAAAATACGTCGTACAATTTGGTGTCCTCTATAATTTGGGCAACGGTTTCGCCGTTGAACGCTGCTTCCAGTAGCTGCGTTACTTCGCCAGGACTTAGTCCAAATTGGGCGGCTTCCGGGCGTAGAACTTTGATTTTAATTTGTGGAATCAAGCCTTGTTGTTCCACTTTTAAATCAACAAGTCCGTTGGTATCTTTGATCGCAGACTGCAGCTCTGCCGCTTTTTGCCGCAGCAGAGTTAAATCAGGGCCAAAAATTTTAATCGCCACCGCAGCACTGACTCCAGAAAGCATGTGATCAATTAAATGGGATATCGGTTGCCCAACGTTGACACCTACTCCGGGTATCGAGCTTTTTAGATTATTTCTAATTTCCGCAAGGACAATATCCCGAGGTCGACCATCATTGTGGAAATCGACATCGATTTCGCTAACATTTACACCCATAGCGTGTTCGTCTAATTCTGCGCGACCTGTACGGCGAGAAACAGACTTAATTTCCTTGGTCTGCATAATAATATGTTCAGCTTTTTGTCCCAATTTATTTGATTCGTTCAAGCTGATTCCCGGTTTGGCAATTACTGAAATCATCGCAGTTCCTTCATTGAACTGTGGTAAGAAATCGCGTCCCATGAAAGGTAGCAAGCTTAGCGCTAGTCCTAGAAGTAAGGCGCTGCCACCCAGTACTAGATTTGCATTTCCTAGAGACCAATTTAAAATTTTGCGATCTAAACTTTTTAACATGGTCACTAGTTTAGTATCATGATGTTCTTTAAACTCGCCCTTTAAAAAATATGAACATAGTACTGGAGTTAAAGTTAACGAAACAATCAGTGATGATATAAGTGCCGTTAAATACGCGACGCCCAGTGGGCTAAATAACCGTCCTTCTAATCCCGTTAAATTGAAAAGTGGGAAAAATACCAATGCGATGATCACTGTTGCCAGCACAATAGAATTTCGAATCTCGCTTGATGCATCGTAAATCACTTTCAACGCCGATCTAGGATTGGAGCCTTGGCTGTTTTCACGCAAACGACGAAAAACATTTTCGACGTCAACGATCGAGTCATCAACCAGTTCACCGATCGCTATGGCAAGGCCACCAAGAGTCATCGTGTTTACAGTCAAATCAAAAAATTTGAAAACGATCGCCGTAACAAGAAAGGAAACAGGGATTGCGGTCAATGTAATGACGGACATTCGTAAATTAGCTAAGAAAATAAACAGTATGATAAAGACCAAGACCGTCCCGAACTTCAGCTTACCTTGTATTCCTTTGATCGAGGCTTCGATAAAGTTCGATTGTTTGAACACATCGGTGTTAATCACAACTCCTTTTGGCATTGAAGGGCGAATTTCAGCGATCGCTTTTTCAACGGATTCGGTGATTTGAATCGTGTCGGCACCGGGCTGTTTTTGAATAGTTATAACTACTGACGGGTTTCCGTTAAAACTGCCATCGCCGCGTTTTAATCGAGGGGCTTCTTTTACTTCAGCAATATCGTCGACGCGAATAGGCTTACCAAAATGTAAGCCCACCAGTGTTTGTTTGATATCATCAATGCCATCGATGATTCCGATATTTCTAACTAGAAATTCTTGTCCTGACTTTTCAAGGAATCCGCCAGTTGTATTTTGACTGATTTGCGAAAGCTCTTTGTCGATTTGTTCCATCGTTAACTGAAATCGATTCATCTTATCCGCCGAAACTAGAATCTGATACTGTTTCAATCCGCCACCGATAGCAATGACCTGCGAAACTCCTTGTATTGTCATCAAGCGTGGGCGCAACACCCACTCCGCAAGATTGCGAAGCTCCATGGGATTGATTTCGTTAGACTCTGTGGTTAGCGCGATCTGCTGAATTTGTCCCATTAGCGAGCCGATCGGTCCCATAATCGGAGTGATATCTTTGGGAAGTCGTTCTTTCGATAGGTTTAGTTTTTCCTGAACGAGTTGACGGCTTTTAAAAATATCCGTTCCCCATTTAAATTCGACATAAATAGCAGAAAGCCCGATACCAGACTGCGAGCGAATTCGTTCGACTCCCGGTAAGCCATTTAGGTAACTTTCGATTGGAAACGTCACGCGTGTTTCGACCTCTTCTGGGGCCATTCCATGAGATTCAGTTACAATGGTGACGGTTGGCTTGGTGATGTCCGGAAAGACATCTATTGGTAAATTTTTAAGAGTGATTGAACCATATACGACTATGAATGCGGTTATAGCGATTACCAATAGCCGATGGTTCAATGCAAATCTAATTATAGAATTGAGCATGTTGTCCCTTTTTTGAGCGAGTAGAATGGAAACTAAATATTAATTGTTAAGAACTAATATTACGCTCTTGGGGGCTGGAAAGGTCCGTCTAAGACAGGGGATTGCTTTGCTGAAAATGAAGCCTCAACTTCGTTAGATGCAATGACTTCCAATAAATCTAAACGATCAGTTTTTGCTAAAGCAGTAAATGGGCTACAGCCATTGACTCGATGTTGTGGACACGCACATTCATTACCACAATCAGATTGCTTTTCATCAGCATGGCCGCCACTCGAGTGATGGTCTGATGCAGTCGGCGAGTTCGTAGAATGAGAACATGCATGTGAATGATAAGGTTTAAAAAACAACGCCAAAATCAAAAAAGACATAGAAAGTAGTAAAAAGTTTCTAATTTGCTTTTGGCGCATCTGTATCCAATCTATGACTATAGGTTTAGAAAGTCAATTTGGTTGCATCTAACTGAGACGCCTACCAAATTTTTCCTTCTATAGATAAATAAACTAATGTCTGATTCTCTGTACCCGGATTGGCACCGATGGTTGAAGGCATGGCGATGCCAGGAACAAGTTGCCACTCACCAACATCGAAACCATAACGTAAACTTGGGCTCACGATGAATTGAGATGACCATTCGGTTTTGTCTTGTCCGATCGTTGCCTCTTCTTGAGACGATGCAAATTCCAACATGAAGTTAAATGATTCCGTTATTAAATACACATTGCTTAAATTCCAAAAAAAGCGATTGTTGTCTGCAGTTAAGCCTGCCGCGGTTTTTGCTTTCGGAGTATGAGTTGCGCCCACATTCCAATGTTGCACCCATTGGTCGTTAATCTTTACAGAAGTAATAAGTGATGCTTCGTATGCATTTACGCCTGCACCTAAGCCGTCTTCAAATTTTCCGGTAGTAGTTACGTAACTCAGGCGTCCAGTGGTTGTGAACGTATCGTTCCCAAAGAATTCATATCGGTAGTTTAATTTGATATCGCCCATTCCTGTTTTATCAGAGGATTCTAAATAGCTGTACGGAATTTCATAAGAGAACTGGTGTGCGCGTGAAAGGATTGGTAATTCGTTGATGAAAACATAAGACCAATCTTTTGTTTTGTTCGATTTTTGGTAGACATTAATAAACTGAACGACACCTGGATCCTGATTGTAGGCTTCCTCAACTAGAAACGAATTATCTTCTATTGGTTCTGAAAATGACAATAGGCCTAAACATGTTACTAATAAAAACGACTTTAAAAAATTCATATGGCTCCCCTCAGTAAAAACTTTACCGTTTCTAACCGTTTTTGAGTAGCCAAGTTTTCTTTAACTTAATCTCTGGGCTTACGTACAGCACTCATCATGATACCCAATAATCCAATCGTAAAAAATGCGGCGATTAATGGGTCATGCGGATTCATTTTATAAAAACCATAGCCACCGATTAGACAAAGGACTGTGAGTGCTATGATTTTTAGTCGTTTTATCATCACTACCCTTACTTTTTAGGTTCTGCTTTACCTAAGTAATCCGGTGGAATAAATTCCGGAGTGTGTGGATATCTAAAACTTTTGTAGGCTTGCAATGATGGCGAGCCTGCATTGTGGTAAGACTCGTCCCAAAAGTGAGATAAAACAATTGCAGATCTGGCCATTTGAAGAATGATTATATCCTTAAATTTTTTGTAGCCTATGTTTGATGGGCTTCGTTCGGCGGCCGTTTTTATGTCCATACCTTTTTCATTTTTAACTTCTGACCTTTTTAGGATGGGGTCGGCTTTTAAAACGGTTTCGATATCTTTGTAAGATAGAGAGCTTAGATATTGCATGATTTCGATAGGTGTACCCGTCGTTAATTTTTTATCTTTGATTGTTTTCGCTTTATCTACAATAAGCTTTTCCATATCAGGACCGAAATGAGTTACGACTTGTTCCTCGTAATACGAATGTATCCCGCCGTGACCAGCGCCGTAACCGTCAAAATCAACGGTTGCATGGAACGGTTGAGAAGCATCGCCTACAAAGTGTCCCATTAAACCCATGTATTGAATCATATTGAAAACAGATTGATTATAAGGAAGTTTGTCGTCTTGTTCTTCCTTGAAATTTTTAGGGTTCAAAGTTCCTGAAAAAGACGCCTTTAAATCAGATGCTAATCTATAGAACTGATCGGCCCTCCACCACAGTGAACCCATCTCCTTTGGAATAGAGAAAATTTTATTTCCATTTTTCTTGTGCTGATTTTCAGTGCCCGTATATTTTTCCATGATGGATCTAATATCTTTAGGTATTTCAAGAATGGTCATTCCCAAAATTTCAGGATCAATATAGTGAGTAGGGTTGCCGACATCACTCGTGTCAGCACCTAGAGATTTCCAATAGATATCTGGAATATTGCAAAGATGTCCCAAACTATGCATGCGGTATTGTAAGAACGGTCTAAGCGCATCGTCTTTTATTAGGTGAGTAGCCGAGACACAAATTGTATGATGACCTCGATTACCCCAAGACAGCGCGGATTCAGAAAATAAAACTACAAGCGGAAGAATGACTGAAAATTTTAATAAAGATGAAATCTGCATAAAAACCTCGATCCTTGATTTATCTTATCAAGGATCGAAAAACTCAAGCTTTTATCTCTAAACCAGGCCGAGCTCGCAGCAGAGTCGTTTTTGAAGGACTATCGCTTACCCAAGAAGGCGGGTGCTTGGCTGCGTCCGAAAAATCCAGCTAACAAGATGATTGTCAAAACATACGGTAGAATCTGAATCCACTGTACGGGGATGATCACGCCGTTAATAGGAACACCTTGGAGGCGGATCTGAAGAGCATCAAAAATTCCAAAAACAAAACAACCTACTAATGTAGGCACTGGTTTCCATTTGCCTAAAATCAGCGCGCTTAATGCGATAAACCCGCGACCGCCAGTCATCAAAGGTGAATACGCTGAAGAAAGAAACAAAGATAAGCTCGCGCCACCTAATGCCGCTAGTCCCCCACATAACAGAACGCTGACCCAGCGAACGCGCTCTACAGAAACTCCGCACGCCGTTAATCCATCGGGGTATTCTCCTGCGAACTGAATCCAGTAGCCCCAACGTGTTTTAGAAATCAGAAAGTAGATTCCCACAACGATAGCAATGGCAAAGACGGTAACTTCGTATGATAAACGCTGTTCAAGAGGAATAGCGGGAGTGGATCCCGTTGAGTTAAAGATAAATTTTGTTAAGAAGGGTATTAGTCCCATCATAAGAAAGTTAAAACCAGTTCCGGCAACGATAGCGTCAGTTTTTAGACGAACTACCAAAAGACTAAATAATAAACTAGCTAAAGCGCCGCAAACAAATGCTAATGTAAACCCGATGTAAGATGAGTGAGTCAGATGGGCAAACACTGCGCCAGAGAATGCTCCTGCTAGCATAAAACCTTCCAGACCAATTTGGACCACTCCAGATTTTTCGCTCAATAAACCGGCTTGGGCTGCAAATATCAATGGGGTTGATACGCGAAGAGCACTCAGTATAAAGCTTAATGAAAAAATATCGATTTCGCCCACGTTACACGCTTCCTGATTGATTAAACTTTTTTCGCTTGTTGAGCCAGCCAATGTTTACGCCGTATTTGTTTAGGTAGTATTGCAATCCAACTCCAAACAAAACCATGGCTTGGATAATTTTAGAAAAATCTTTTGTAATGGTTTCCGTTTCAATATCTAAATCACTAGCGCCCTTATGAAATACAGACATTATAAACGCGTTAGCGACAATTCCGATTGGATGGTTATTCGACATCAAGGCCACCGCGATTCCCATAAACCCAAATTCAGGAGAGAAGCCGATTTTATATTGGCCACTGTAGCCGATTACTTCATTCATACCGGCGCCGCTAGCTAAAACCCCAGACAATACCAAACTTAAAACGACGAATTTTTTTGACGAGATCGAGGCGCGTTCCGCAGCTGCAGGATTTTCGCCAACGGCGATCATTTCAAAGCCCAGTGCAGACTTCGTAAAAAAGAAGTACATCGTTATAGCCGTCAGAATGGCAACAATAAAGAATACATTCACCGGTGATTCTGGAAGTAACTTATTTAAAAAATCAAATGAGTTAGTCCGGAAGGCATCCGCGATCACGGCGCTTTCAGGGTTTTGGGAGTCGGGGTTTTGTAACTGATGTGAAATAAAATAGCTAGAAATGCCGGCTGAAACAAAGTTAAGCATCATTGTAACGATGACTTCGTGACTTCCGCGATACGCTTTTAATAATCCTGGAATAGCACCCCAGATGGCGCCAGCTAATATACCAACCAATAGTATAAGTAGTAAACTTCCCGGGAAAGTAACTCCCGGATACGTCGTTGCAAATACCACCATACTGATTGCACTGAAGTTCAGTTGTCCCTCAGCACCAATATTAAACAAGCCAGATTTGAATGCCGTTGACACCGAAAGCCCCGTGAAAATTAACGATGTCATATAGAATAATGTTAAACCGAAGTCGTACTTGCTGCCAAAGCTGCTGCGAACCAAAATTTCCAAAATGTGGAGAGGATTTTCACCGGCAAAAAAAATGATCATCAGAGCGCAAGCCAAACCAAATAAGAAGCCAAAAAATGATTTCACAGTACGACTCCTAACATACAACGACCAATTTCCTTTTCAGAGAAGCCAGAACGAATATGTTCGCCAATGATTTTTCCGTTACGAATAACTAGGATGCGGTCAGATAGTTTCAATAGTTCATCTAGTTCACTTGAGATCAAAAGGACGCCTTTTCCTTTTTCTTGCGCTATAATTAACTGTTCATGAATTAACTCAATCGCGCCGATATCCACACCGCGAGTCGGGTGGGCGGCAATAATAATTTCCGGGTCATGAAATAGCTCGCGAGCCACTACAATCTTTTGCTGATTGCCACCAGAGAATGCATTAAAATCCAAGTTGATATTATTAGGTTCGACTTTAAATTTATCGAACATGCTTTGAGTCAGATTTTTAATCTTTTTCCAGTCCAAAGTTCCTTTAGAGAACCATTTGGGCTTACGTTGATAGCCAAGAATGAAATTTTGAAATGCCTTTAAGTCTGGTAATACGCCCAAGCGCAAGCGGTCTTCCGGAAAAACACCAATTGCTAAGTCTCTAGCGCCATACGGCCCAAGAGACTTAGCGTCTTTGTCCAAAATTGTGATTTTTCCTGAATAATTAAAACGTTTTGAGTTCAAAATAAACGGAATCAGCTTTTCTTGACCATGTCCTTCGATGCCAGCGATGCCCAGAATTTCGCCTCGATGAAGTTTGAAATTCAAAAGATATTCTTTGTTGTTCTCTGTGAACTTTACATTTTCTAGGTCGAGAACTACGCTTGGATCTGGATACTTTTCGAAAGAACGCTTTTCAAATGAAACAGGTTTGCCAACCATTTTAGACGCCATTTCTTTTTCGTCTAGTTCAGTCGCAGGGTATGTTCCCACGAGTTGGCCTTTGCGAAAAATGGTGATCGTGTCGGCTATGCGTTTAACTTCCTTAAGTTTATGCGTAATCAGAATAACTGTCTTGCCTTGTTTCTTAAGCTCTAGCAATTGATTCAATAACTCATCAATTTCATGTGGGGTTAGTACAGCGGTAGGTTCATCGAAAATTAAGATCTGATTGTCTAGACAAAGTAGTTTTAAAATTTCAATTTTCTGTTGGACTCCAACGCCAAGATCCTTAACTGGCGTGTCCCATGGAATATCAAATTTGTATAGCTTTGCAGTCGCTTTGATTTTTTCAATTTTTTCTTTCTTGAAGTAGAGTTCGAACGCATTTTGTTTGGGGTCTACCAACAAAACATTTTCAAGCGCCGTATGTGCCGGACTTAGCATAAAGTGCTGGTGAACCATCCCAATTTTGAACTTCATCGCATCGATCGGCGACGAGAAACGAACATCTTCAGAGTTTACCTTGATAGCTCCCGCATCAGCGGTATAGATCCCGAAAAGGATCTTCATGATAGTGGATTTACCGGCCCCATTTTCACCTATAATGGCATGTATGGTATTTCGATGAATAGAGAACGAAATATCGCGATTGGCCCATACATTACCAAAGCGCTTTCCTATGTTTAAAAATTGAATTTCCGCGTTCGAATTAGTTTCC
This sequence comes from Bdellovibrionaceae bacterium UBA2351, assembly GCA_002344565.1. Lineage (GTDB taxonomy): Bacteria > Bdellovibrionota > Bdellovibrionia > Bdellovibrionales > Bdellovibrionaceae > UBA2316. Next base: position 34,272 of record DDTZ01000055.1, read on the forward strand.
ATTGGCGCTTTCTAGGGTTTGTTTTAAGTCTACATAAACAAACCCTAACGTGAATTAGGATTTCAAATTACTTTTTTTTCATTAAATAAAAATCAGGAACTTTGATTTTACCTTCGATAATTTCGATTTTAATTTTCTCTAATTTTTTAATATCCTCGCCAGAAACAAGCTTTTCATTATGCTTATCCATAGCGTAGTCGATGCCTTTATCTTTCAATCCATAGCGAACGATACCTGATGTGAATTTGCCGTCTTTTAAATCTTTGATCGTAGCGTATACGCCTTGATCCACGCGCTTAAGCATTGAGGTTAAGATAAATCCAGGCTTCATCCAGTTCTGATTACTGTCTACGCCAATAGCTAGTTTCTTTTTCTCTTCAGCAGCATCGAATACACCCGAATTTGAAGCGCCAGCCGCTACGAAAATAATATCTGCACCTTGTTGGAATTGGTTCAATGCTAACTCTTTTGCTTTTGCCGGGTTATTCCATGAATCAGCTGTGATGCCGATATAGTTTTCCAAGACAGTGAATGATTTGTCGAAATGTTTTACACCGGCTTCATAACCCACGGCAAATCGACGAATCAAAGGAATATCCATTCCACCAATGTAGCCAACTTTCTTTGTTTTAGACTTCATCGCAGCTAGATAACCAACAACAAATGAACCCTGGTGTTCTTCAAACATTAAGGATCTAACATTAGCAGCCGTTACTTCACCGTCCACAATCACAAATTTTGTGTTTGGATTTTGTGCGGCGACTTTTTTAACGGCGTCTTGTTGTGCGAAGCCAATTCCGATCACTAAGTCGAATTTTTTCTTTGCGAATTGACGATGTAAATTTTCAATCGAATTCACATCCGTGGCTTCGACATACTTAAGTTCAATACCTAAATCTTTTTCTGCTAAACTCGCGCCCTGGTAAGCAGCAGAATTAAATGACTTGTCTTCTTTCCCACCTTTGTCCAGGACTAGACCTATTTTTAACTTTTCCGCAGTTTGCCCCATTGAGGCAATTAGCAACACCATCATTAGCTTTTTTATAAACATTTGATTTTCCAAGGTTATTAGGTTTTAGAGCGCTGTTTCTAGACCTTATATTTAAAACTTTAGACTGGGTCAAAGTATTAATTGAACTATTATCTGGCAAATTGGTTTAAAGTAATGTAAACCTAGTATAGCGTTTATTTTTATTTGGAGGTTAAGATGAACGAAACTTTATTACTCTCTGGAGGCTACAATAGGCCCAACCTCGGATCGGGACCTTCGTTTAGCAATCCATCGTCTGGTAGTTTTATGCAATCGTTCGATAAAGCCAGTGAAATCCCCTATGAAATTATTCATGTAAAAGAAGGGGATGTTATTTTTAAAGAAGGCGAACAAACCCGCGGACTTTTTTATGTTCAATCGGGATGTATCAAAATGTATGTTAACCGCAGCCAAGCACGCGGGCGTACGACGACACCGGAATATGTAACCAAACTAGTTGGTCCCGGCGAATACTTTGGATACAAAGCCTTGGTTAAAGGCGGCACATCGTTAGCGACTGCGAAAGCGATCAAAACATCAACTGTATGGTTGTATTCCAAGGACATGATCTTAGCAGCACTTCAAGATTCCAGTCCTTTATTTAAGGTACTTTTGAATCAAGCTGTATTTGATTTGCAGTCTTACGAGACGACAAGTCAGCTTCATTACCTAGCATCGGTGCAAGAAAGAATTGCGCATCAGTTAGTAGTTCTTGGTGACAAGTTTGGTGTACAAACACCAAATGGTGTGTCGATCAATTTGAAACTAACACGCAATGAATTTGCTCAGCTAGCGAGTACAATTAATGAGTCTTTGTCCCGTCATTTGACCGAATTCAAATCCGAAGGTTTGATCGATCTGAACGGGAAAGAGATCATAATTAAGAACCGTGATGGCTTGATTGCAAAATCTGGAAACCATAAATAGCCGACGATAGGCTATAAAAAGTTCCAGCTCGAAGGCCGTCCATCAATGCCCATGGGAATTTTCTCTATAGAAAACAGAAACTATGCTGTATAGATAATTTCCATGGGAATAACCATAGAGCCAATTGGGGTTTTAGAATCCTGTTATTTAGATAAATTCGGCACGCCTCGACAGCCGGGGCTTGTGCCGACTTCATTTGGTCGCATCCGTGTTTTTCCTGAGTGGCAGCCAGCCGATTCATTGCAGGGTTTAAACGAGTTTTCGCATATTTGGGTTCTGTTTCATTTTCATCAGAATCAAGTTTCAAGTTTTAAAGCGAAAGTTCATCCCCCTCGTATGGGCGGAGACAAAATCGGTGTATTTGCCACGCGTTCTCCTCATCGTCCAAATCCTATTGGATTATCGCTGGTAAAGTTAGATAGAATTCAAGATGGCTATATTTACATATCGGGAATCGATATAGTGGACGGAACACCTGTGTTGGATGTGAAACCGTATCTGAGCTATGTGGAATCTATTCCCGATGCTGTTTCTGGTTGGGTTCAAAAGAAAGTCGACGGCGAGATTGAAGTCAGTTTTCCATCTCACCTGGAAAATAAAGTCATCGCCATCGAACGAAAGCATCCTAAGTTTAAGGACCTTGTTGTAAGTACCCTAAAGCTTGATCCAAGGCCGACAGTATATAAAGGATACGAGTCTGAAAAAAACTCTCCGTATCGCCAAACCCACGCTGTAAGAATTATCCAATACGATATTCATTTTGAATTTATTTCCAAAGAACAGATACAAGTTATCGATATAATTGATCTTTAAAGATCAGTGCCGCTTTTTTACCACTTGGGTATTGCGTATTTTTGTCGCACATTTTATAGTGCGCGTTATAAACGTATAAGGGGTCGTATGTCATTAGAAACGAATAAACACGAAGCAAAAACGTCCACTCAACCCGTAAAAGACACTTTAAGAAAAGTTCCGACTTTAAGCTTAAAGGACTACACACATGGAACTGAAGAGCAGAAGAATCAATTCATTCTTGGATTGTTTAACGGAATCAAAGACTACGGTTTTATCATCCTTAAAGATCACCCTGTGCGCGCTGAACTTATCAATCGCGCTTACGAAATTTTAGAAGCGTTCTACAAATTACCTACGGAAGCGAAATTAAAATATGTGTCTCCAGCCGGTGGCGGACAAAAAGGTTATACAGCGTTTGGTAAAGAACACGCTAAAGATGCATCTGTTATGGACTTGAAAGAGTTCTACCATGTTGGTCGCGAAACAGAGACTGAGAAAAACATTTGGCCAACTGAAATGCCAGAATTCAAGTTAATCTTTTCTCAACTATACAATGACTTAGAAAAAGCCGGTTTAATAATGATGGAAGCTTTGACGGGTCCATTACAAGTGGAAAAAGATTTTTTCACTAAGATGGTTACTGGTGGCGTTTCTATTTTAAGACTTCTTCATTACCCACCAATTCCTGAAGGTGTTGATCCGCGTTGCCTGCGTGCAGCTCCACATGAAGATATAAATTTCATCACATTGCTGCCAGCAGCTACGGCGTCTGGCTTACAGTTAAAAGACAGAAACGGCGAATGGTTAGATATCGTTAGTGAAAACAACACATTGATCGTTGATGCGGGTGATATGTTGGCTCGGCTGACGAACGATATGATTCCTTCGACAACTCATCAAGTTGTGAACACTGAAGAAGGTCGTTTCAAAAGTCGTTTCTCGATGCCGTTCTTCATGCATCCACGTCCAGAAGCAAGCTTAGATTGTTTAGCTTCTTGTCGCGGTGAGGGCGAAAAATACCCACCGATCACTGCGGGACAGTTTTTGACTCAACGTTTGATCGAAATCGGTTTGTTACCTAAGCAATAATAACTGTTCGAGGGCGGGCGTTAGCCGGGGGCTACTTGAAGAAAGTTTTTGTATTTATAATATTATTTCAAAGTATTTCTTCACTAGCTCAGGTGGTGGCGAATACCGATTTGCCTGAAGTCAAGTTACGCATGATTTATATGAATCGTGATTCATTTATCAAACCATGCGTGGCTAATCCATCACCGTGCGGCTTAACTCCCGCAGAATTAAAACAAGCTACCGATCTATTAGCGGCGTCGCCTACGTTCCAGGGAATCGAATTCTCGGGTGCTTCATGGATTCCCCAAATACCTACGACACCAGGAACAGGACGTCTAACTCCACTGTATACATCTGAAAAAATGATGGGTGCAAAAATCGTAATTAATAGCGCACGTTTACTGAATGCGCCTTTCAAGCCAGTAGCACCGTTCGAGCTTTATGTGGAATCAATGCTGGGCTATTTGTTTTTTCAGCCGTCTCAGAAGTTAGCTCCGACTCAAGCGTTAGCAAAAAAGTTTGCAGTGTTTTGGGGAAAGTTATTTAAATCGATTGGACTTGAACAATTAAAAGAAGATCGTATTGAGCTTTTAGTTTTCAAAAATAACGAAGTTCGCATAATGCTTTTGGATTCTTACCAAGCGCACTTTCTAAACCCAGAAATTTTGAAACATCTTAAATGTGATGCTGGCGGGGTGGCGAGTTACTTTACTAATTATTCGCAAATTGCGTGGACTCAGTACAAGGCCAGCCCAAATGGTTCTAAGGGTGTGGCGCGTGCGCAATTAACTTATGATTGTGTAACAACTCGTGGACAGCGTCAGAACATGGCAGCGGATGTGAGTTTTGAAGCTGAATTTGTCGGCATGGATAAAAAACAGTGGAATAGTAGTACATTTCAAGTCAAAGTAAATGCCTCAAGAAGAGGAGCGATTCGATAACATGAGATTCTATTTAGTGCTCACCATCATTGCAGTTTCGCTCTATTTGGTGTTGAAGCCAAATGGATCGTCTATTCCTGCGGATGATAGTGCTAGTTCAATTTCACAAGATGCCTCTACAGCCAAAGACGAGCCGTCAGAGCCCGCATCTTCGACCGGCGCCATTGCTTCAACGACGACACTAGCTGCACCGATTTCGGCACCGACGGTGGACTTGGGTGCATTGGGTAGAAATAATATTGGCTTAATGCTGAATAAATTAAGCGAATGCACAGAGATTAAAAACACGGTCCCATCAAGTGCCGTTGAGCCAACACTATCTTCCATTTTGGAATCAGTTCAGCCAGAACTAGGTGAGCCGGTCATTCGCTCCGAAGACTGGAACACAACTGAAGTTACGTTAGCAGATGGAACTAAACGTGTGATCAAAATTGAAACTGTGTATGAAGATGACGACATCATCAAGCGTCTTAAGCATTATCAAGTGACCAATCAAACGCTGGTTCCGCTTGAGTTAACAAGTGAACAGTCAACAAATCCTTCTGAAACGTTTCTAGCGTCACTAGAAAAAGAGGGGACCGTGAGCAGTCGTGAACGCAGCGAACGCGTGTTCTTTCAAAATGGTGAAGAAGTCACCTACACTGAACGCGACGGCAAACTTGTAAATAGTGAAATTATCCGCGCGGGCAAATCATTAAAATGCAGTGACTACGGTCAGCCTTCTTTTAAATGTCAGTGTTTCTGATTCTTTAAAAATTTTTCTGTTTCTTCTAATAGTTTTAAATTCGCGATTTCTGCCTTCTTCAGATTTTTAACATCGGCCGCGGTGACTCGTGGATGTCTATACGCTTCCTTAAGCATTTTGCGATTATTTTTGGCGAGCTGATTTGTTTTTTCAATTTGATCTGTCATCATCTGCATAATTTTTTTGACTTCAGAGTCAACGGTGGGAGGGGCTGTTTTGGACCATGTCATGAGGCTTAAAAGTAATAGAATACACATGCTTTGGCGCTATTCAATTTCAAGACGATGTCAAAATATGAGTAGTTTGGTTTTTAGATCCGAAAAGCGCTAGTTGCGACGACTAGCGCTTTTCGAGTTCTTTAATTTTGGAAACGAACCAAAGATTCTTGTAGAGCTACGATACGGACTTTCGATTGCTCTAGTAATTCGCGGTCAGCTTTAACAACGTCTTCATCGGCATTTGCCAAGAATTTTTCGTTGCTGAGCTTGCCGTTTAGAATGCCGATATCCTTTTGCAGTTTTTCAACTAGCTTTTGGATACGCTTAACTTCTTCTTCGATATCTACGATGCCTGCTAGTGGGATGATAACTTTAGCTTGTAAGCCTGCTTGCGCGATTGAGTTTACTGCGCATTTAGACATATTGCCTTCGTCACCGATTTGAGTCACTTCTACGCGCGCCAGCGTTTCAATTACAGTTTTGTTTTCGCCTACAATTTTTTGTGCGCGATCATCGGCTATACCGATTCTGATTTTTAACTTCTCGGCAGGGGAAATTCTGTTTTCACCTCGGATGTTGCGAATCGCAGAAATGATGTCTTTGATGAAATCTACTTCTTGTGATAACGCCTCGGAACCGAACTCAAGTAGTGCTCGATCAGAACGTACGGTTGGGTACGCATCTGTAATACAAGCGGCATTGCGGATCGGAAGCTTTTGGTAAATTTCTTCGGTAATGAATGGGCAGAATGGGTGAAGCAAGCGAATGAAGCGATTCATAACTTGCGCCATTACTACTTGTGTAGCTTTGCGTTCATTCTGACGATCGCTTGTTAAAATAGGCTTCGAGAATTCGATATACCAATCACAGAACTCATTCCAGATGAATTGATACAATGATGTAGCGGCATCAGAAAAACGTTCTTGTTCAAGTGCTTCTTCGATATTTTTTTCTAATACACCTAACTTAGTTAGAATCCATTGATCAAACAAACTCATATAGGCTTTTTGGGGCAGTGCCTTTTCTTTTTCAGCGGGCACTTCGAAATCTTTTAAGTGAGTCAGTGCATAGCGAGACGCATTCCAGATTTTATTCATGAAATTGCGGTAACCTTCTAAACGTTGTTCAGAGAATTTCAAATCACGGCCAGAGAACAGATGAGCCAAGAACGAAAAACGAAGCGCATCGGCGCCATGTTTTTCAATCATTTCTACTGGGTCTACTGAATTACCAAGGCTCTTAGACATTTTCTGTCCATTGGCATCGCGAACTAAACCATGGATGTAAACGGTACGGAATGGAACATCACGCTTGAACTCTAAGCCCATCATGATCATACGGGCAACCCAGAAGAAAATGATATCGTGACCCGTAACTAGATAGTTAGTTGGGTAGAATGTTTTCTGAGTTTCGGTATCGTTCGGCCAGCCCATTGTTGAAAATGGCCACAAGGCTGAACTGAACCATGTGTCTAGAACATCTTCGTCTTGAGATAAGTTTTTCTTGCCGCACTTTTCACACTCATGAGGTGCTGTTTCGGAAACAGTGATCGTTCCGCAATCGGCACAATTCCATGCTGGAATACGATGTCCCCACCAAAGCTGACGAGAAATACACCAGTCTTCGATGATGTTCATCCAGTGAAGGTAAACCTTTGTCCAACTTTCTGGTTCAAAACGGATTGTGCCGCTTTCAACCACGCGTTTAGCTGGGGTTGCTAAGTTTTCAGTTTTAACAAACCACTGCTCAGATAAAAAAGGTTCAACAACGGCGCCAGAACGTGAACAGTGACCCACAGAGTGAACATGTGGTTCTTCTTTTACCATTTGACCAAGTTCTTTTAATTTTTCGATAACTTGTTTACGAGCTTCTTGAACTTTAAGGCCTTTGTACGGACCTGCGTTTTCGTTTAGTTCCGTTTTTTTATCAAGAATGTTGATGAATTCTAGTTTGTGTTTAACGCCGATTTTATAATCGTTGAAATCATGTGCTGGCGTAATCTTAACTACACCGGAACCGAATTCTTTATCAACGTAAGTATCAGCGATAACAGGAATTGCGCGATTGATAATCGGAATGACGACTTTCTTGCCAACTAGGTGTTTATAACGTTCATCGTCTGGATGAACGCAAACAGCCGAATCTCCTAGCATAGTTTCTGGACGAGTCGTTGCGATGGTTACGAAGTCTTGTGTGCCTTCGATCTGGTAGTTGATGTGGTACATCGTACCTTTGATCTGCTTGTGTTCCACTTCAAGATCGGAAATAGCTGTCTCGAGTGGGCCGCTCCAGTTAACTAGGCGTTTGCCTTTGTAGATCCAGCCTTTTTTGTAAAGGTGAACGAAAACTTTGTTAACGGCTTTGGAAACATTGTCATCAAGTGTAAACGTAGCACGTTCCCAATCACATGAATCACCGAGGCGGCGCATTTGATTGTAAATGCGGTTGCCGTACAAGTTTTTCCATTCCCAAATTTTTTCAACGAATTTTTCACGGCCAAGTTCATGGCGGGTTACGTTTGTTTTCTTTAATTCTTTTTCAACAACAGTTTGTGTTGCGATACCCGCATGATCCGTTCCAGGCAACCACATAACGTTGAAACCTTGCATACGTTTCCAGCGAACTAACAAATCTTGAATCGTATGATCCAAAGCATGTCCCATGTGCAAGAAGCCAGTGACATTCGGTGGAGGTAAAATAATACTAAACGGAGGTTTGTGAGATTGATCTACAGATTTAAAATGACCGCTGCTTTCCCACCAAGTGTAAATTTTTGTTTCAACTTCATTAGGGTTGTAACGATCCGACAATTCATTTTGAGTATTTTGTGAATTCATGGCCTAAAGAGTATCATAAGTACTTGGCTTCGTTCAACTTATTGAATGCTTGATCGCCTTCTGACCTATTGCGGCCAGGACCTCTTGCTATCAAGTGAATCCTGGCCAAATCTTGATGTTTATCTGAGCTTAATTTTTGGGAAATCCAGTGGGACATCAAACGCTACGTTTGTATAGTTTGTAAAGATATTCAGTGCCACATGAGCCAGGAGTTCCGACACTTCGGCATCTGAAAATCCCGCGTCCTTGACGGCTTGAACATCGGCCTTAGAAATTTTAGCTCGCTCGCGAACCAGTTTACCTGCAAATTTCAAAGCGGCTTGAGTTCTGGGGTCGGCGGACTCACCGGCTTGTGCTGCCGACATTTCAGCAGCGGTGGCTCCGGCTTTTTGTCCGAGCACAGTGTGAGCCGCTAAACAGTATTCGCAGCGATTAATATCTGCAACAAGGACAGCGATTTGCTCACCCAGCTTTGCGTTTATTTTTCCTTTGCCTAAAGCGCCAAAAGAACCCCACATGCTGGCCAACGCCGCTTCAGAATTTCCGATGACCTTAAACATATTCGGAACTACCCCGAATGCGCCTTTGATTTGATCGAACATTTGCTTGTGATGTCCTTCCGTTTGTTCTGGTATTTTGATAGTTAAGTGTGACATGTTTCCTCCTATATATTTTTCTATTTTCGTGAAATAATGGTTGAAAACAAGTCGGCACAAAATGGTGGGATAGGTACTTTTTGGTGCATGTTGAGGAAACTATGGATGAAAAAAAATTAAAAATAAATTCTTTGGTTGAAGACGTCATCGGCTGCAAGTGGTCGCTGTCAATTTTGGATATGATGGATAAAGGAATTAAACGTCCTGGAGCCATGGTCCGTGAACAAGAAGGACTAACTACCAAAGTTCTAAACGAGCGACTGCGCCGATTTATTAAATATAAAATTATAAATAAAATTGAGTACCCAGAAATTCCGCCCCGAGTAGAATACGAATACACTCCGCTAGGAAGGAAGTTTTTAAATATCGTAGTAGCTATTCGACAGCTAGATGACGAGCTCAAGGGAAAGGATTAGTTACGGTACGTAAAATTGGATGCATTGATAATTGTATCCCATTTTTCTGAGAATTCCGAGCTGTTCTAAATAGGAAGAACCTGGCAAAATGCCTCTGCCATCAGAACCCAAATTTGTTTTGAAACCGTATGAATGAATCATTCGAATTTTTTTCAAAACTTCAGCGACCGGGGTTGAATGTAGCCAAAAATTTGAAGCCCCATTCACATCGAAACGAATATCTAAATTTTTATTTTTTGCCATCAGATCTAGCCATTCTGGCGTTATGTGATTGATGTGCCCAATGCGTAGACGGACGGGGCGTCTATGGTTTTCTAAAGCAAACTTTAATATATCATAAAAGGGTCCTGTATTCGCAGCTTCGAATGCGTGGATTCGTAACTCTTGCGCTGGTTTCACTCATGAAATCTAAAAGGTTAGTCAGCAGTTCTGCTTTTACCTTTTTCATTTTATCCATTTCAAATTCTTGGTTATCCTCAAACAGGCTAGACGTAATATCTAAACCGTCAATGCCGTGGTCTCCTTCTAGGCGTTTAATCGCACTTTTGATTTTATCTCGGCGAACGCTGACAAATGTTTTTACTTTAGCTTTGTAGTGCATAGCCATCGCTGTGAAGGTTGAATAGCGCCACTGGTGAACAGGGTCGTGCAAAAATACTTCAGGAATAGAAATATGCATTTCCTTCCAATTTTGATATTGATCTGCTTCAAAGTAATGTCGGTATAGACGGATCAAATGTTCGGAGGAAAGGCTTTTTATCCAGTGAGTGCGAATGTCTTCTTGGGTGGCATATATTTTTCTGACGTCGGCACTCGAAAGGCCTTTTCCAACTTTTTCAATAAAAACAAAGTGTCTAAAATTTTCGACCGGATCGCCGGGTAAACTATGACATAGATCTTTTATCGTTAAATGAGCGAAGTCTTCTGGAGTAACTGTTTGTCGAGCAGCCTCTTCCGAAAGATCAAAATTTACTTTCATAAAAAGTAAATATCGCTCATACGTAACCAGAGTTTTGGATAGCAATTGTTCTTCGACCGGAATGGAAAATACATCACTTCCTAATGATGCAAAATTATCTGCAAGAAAGAGCGAAGAAAAATGTTCGTGAAAGTTAGACGCCCAACACGTGAGTGTGTTAAGCACGGCAAATAGAACAATAAGAACGGATTGTCGCATAGGAAAATACAAAGTAATATGGAGGCCTAAATAGCGCCGTAAATATCTGATTTTACGCCTATTTGTTCGCTGTTTTGGAGTAGAGGCCCATTTAGCGCTGTACCTCTGTCAAAACGTTAAACAGCAGAAGGTGTTAGCGCCGGCTTAACATTGGCATTCACGCCCTGTCTAGAGGGCCGGCGAATAAGTTTTTAGTATGAGTAAATGTATTTTTTTAGTTTCGTGATTAATTGTAAAAATTGGATAGTTGTCTGAACTCGACCCATCTTTTCTTTTTAGTAAAGATTATTTAGCCATTAGACCTAGTGTTAAACCCTTGAATTTATTCGCTATAAATTGCTAGTGATGTTACTCCATTTTGGCACTTGGTTGGCAGCAAAGTAATTGAATTTTATTTTTCGCCGAGTGCGTTTAACTATTTGTTCTGTCGAAACTTTAGACGGTTCGACTAAGATAGGAATTGTATGAAAATGACTTCAGTAAAAATCATAGGTTTGTCTGCAGCGATCGCAATGAGCATATCATTGTCAGCGTGTGATGTTCGCAATGAACTTAAAGACATGCACAAGAGCACCGGAAATATGGAGAAGAACACTGAAAAAATGGTGGAAATCACTGACCGCATGGAAAAAATGACGGAAAAAATGAGCGGTGATGTTGAAGAAATGAAAACTGAAACTAAAGAAGTTAATGAGAGTGTTGTCACCATGGGGCAAAAGATGGACAACGTAAATCAAAACATCAATCAATTCAATGGTAAGATTGATAAACTCCACGTTGTTATTGATAGCCTTGAGAGCCGTGTAGGGACAGGCATTGAAGAAACATACGACGGCCTTCGCCAAGGTGATTCTTCGAATTTACGTCGTTTGGCGTTTCAAGGTATGTTGAATGCGCGAGCGCATGAAAAGAAACTTCTTGAGGCAGCTCAGTACCTTGCTGGCTATGAGTTTTATTTTTGGCGCGGTTTCGGCGTTGACGCTGATTTGGCTCGTCGTGAAGAGCTAGTGACAGGCGCGGCTCAGCAGTTTTTTAAAGATATTTACGAAATTTATAATTATAAAGCTGCCGTTTTTCCAATGGCAGATCCCGATTTAGGCGAAGGCTTTAATCGTGAAGCTTCGTTCAATGCAATTGCGGCGGCTTTGCACATGGATAATCCGAAGCAAAAAGAAAACATTAAATTGATGGCTAATAAAGGAATTAAAGTTGAAGAACTTTCGTTCCTAAAAATCATCAAGGCCGGCTTAGTGGCTAAGATCAACGTTGAAGATAAAAAGTTGAAATTAGAAAACGTTCCGGCTCAGTACAAAGAAGTAATGATTAACGAAGAGATTTCAATCAAGTTGTTGCAGGCGCGTTGGAATTTCTTGGCGGTTGCTGCTTTAGATAAAAGTTTTCACTTCAAGCAAAACGGTGTTTTTAAGTATGTTCGCGCGGCTTGGAATTTAGCGACGACTTGGAAATTGGACTTTTCTAAATTGAACTCAAGCCAAATTGCTGATCAACATTTCTATTTAAAAGAAGCGCAGTCGGCACGTACATTTTTGACCTCAATCGGCGTTGAAACCAAGCCAGATATATTGTTAGTTTCATTCATCAACCGAATGAGACCGGCCAATGTTGATAAGCTTTCTGGTGAAAATCGCGCCAAAGTGGAAGAATGCTTACAAATTTTAGAATCATTTACGAAGTAATAATCTTTAGCGATGTTGTTCCTATTGGAACAACATCGTAAATCCGATTAGTACAAATACGACGCTTGTTTTAATCAGCGTAATTACAAAAATATCTTTGTAGCAGTCTTTGTGGGTCATTCCAGTAATCGCAAGTAAAGTTATTACGGCGCCATTATGAGGCAGTGTGTCCATGCCGCCAGACGCCATCGAAGCCACTCGATGCAAAAGTTCTGCACTTGTGCCATGTTCTTGAGCCCACTTCAAATATTCGGCGCCAAAGGAATCTAGAGCAATACTTAATCCTCCTGAAGCTGAACCCGTGACTCCAGAGAGGACGTTTACAGTGATGGCTTCAGATAGAAGGGGGCTGCCGCCGCGACCAATGCTCATCATCGCTTCGGCGATTGTTTTAAATCCCGGTAGTACTTTAACAACATTACCAAAACCTACTTCGGAGGCCGTATTCATAATCGCGAGTAAAGATCCCGTCGCTCCTAAGCTGATGGCATTAGCCAATTTACCGGATAAGCGTTTTGGGTTTAACAACGTCGCTAGTAATACGCCGACTGATAGAGCAATGATAAGAGCCCAGTTATTCATTGTACCTTTTAGAGTATTCAAATCCATTTTGTAAGGTGGTTCCCCTGCCCAAGTGGAAATGTCCCATTGAGGAAATACGACCTTTTGCAAAAGCAAAGTCACCAATAAAACACTCATCAACGGAATCGCTGCCACTAGCGGGGAAGGCAGACTCTGTAGTTTCTGAGTTGTAGATTCGGCTTCGGCCACGCCGTAGCCAATACCCTGTGCTTGAAATTGTTTGCGCTTATATTCCAGATACCACATGCCACTTACAAAAATGATAATGCCACCGATAGTTCCAAACACCGGGGCCGCATATAAATCGGTGTTAAAGAATTTCATTGGAATGGAATTTTGGATTTGCGGAGTTCCGGGAAGTGCATCCATTGTAAACGTGAAAGCACCGAGTGCAATTGTGGGAGGTAGTAATTTCTTTGGAATATTCGCGCTTCTAAACAAAGATGCGCCAAATGGGTAAACGGCAAACGCAACCACGAACAAGCTAACCCCGCCATACGTTAAGACGGCGCAGGATAGAACAATCGCTAAAATACTATGCCTAGTTCCCAATTTTTGAGTAATGGCCTGGGCGATTGATTCAGCTGCTCCCGATTGTTCCATGACTTTGCCGAAGACTGCGCCTAACAAGAAGAATGGAAAGTAGACCTTTACGTAACCCGCAAGTTGAGGCAGAAACAATTCGGTAAATGTCGGCAATGGTGATAAACCAGAAAAAGCGGCGGCTAATAAAGCAAATATCGGAGCAAAGAAAATAACGGAAAAGCCTCGATAGGCCATATACATTAATAATCCTAAACTGATTAGAATTCCTAAACTTGCAAGCATAGTCACCTCGGTGCACGTTCTATATCGTGCGACCGAGACTAATACAAATGGATTAATTAATTTCGCTAGGGACTTTTTCTTTATCGAAAATTAACTCGAACGGAGCAATGTCTGGTTCAAGTTCGACGTTCAAGTTTAATTTACCAATTTTTTCTTTGTCGATAACGATGCGTCTGATTTTATCTTCAGGGAACGGAAAATCGATTTTTGGGTGATCTTTCAATGCCGTTTTCATGTAGTTAGACCAAACTGGCACGGCACCTGATCCACCTGTTAAGCCAGTGACTCCATTTTGATCGTATCCGACCCATACGAGTGCGGTTTTGAGAGGAGTCATTCCGATAAACCAAGTGTCTTTGTAATCGTTTGTTGTGCCTGTTTTGCCGGCGATCGAAATATCAAATCCAGCAGAGGCTAAACCTTTGGCCGTTCCTGTAATGGGCGTTTGCTTCATTACGCCGATCAAAATCGAAGTAAGAACATCATCAAATACGGGTTCAGGGGATGGTTTATACTCATAGACTAATTGATCTTTAAAATCATACACACGCTTGATAAAGCTTAATTCCACTTTCTTGCCTAAATTCGCCAGTGTTGAATAGATCTGTAACGCTTCGATTGGATACATTTCGAAAGCGCCCAGAGTCAGCGATGGGAAGGGTTGCAATGGCGAGTAGGCGCCCAGTTTCTTGGCGTTGGCAATAATATCATCTAGGCCGACGGTTTGACCTAGTAATGCCGTGGACGCATTCAATGAATTTTTCAAAGCATAGTAAAAAGGAACCGGTCCAAAAAATTTCTTGGCGTAATTTTCAGGTGACCATTTCTTTTTATTTAAGGTCCATACAAATGGCTCGTCTTTAATGGGCGTCATCGGGGTAAATGGACGATAGCTACCAAATAGTTTTCCTAAACCAGTAGCTTCAACAAAGCCTTCTTCTGTTTTGATTTTCTCTAAAGCGGTTAAGTAAACGATAGGTTTGAAAATCGATCCGACTTGGCGATGGCCCTCAATTGCACGATTGAACTGAGTCATGCGGAAGCTGCGCCCACCAACCAGAACATCGACAATACCCGTTTGGTGATCAGTGGAAATAACCACGCCCTCAAGCGATTGGCCTTTAGTTTTTTTCTCGGCCAGTTTTTTATTTTCTTTTTCAAGAGCCGCTAGGTGATTTTGCAAAGCCTCTTGTGCTTTTTGTTGCATATCTAAATTTAATCCTGTTTGGATGCGCGTGCCATCCGCGGGGATGTTTAATTTCTTCAATTGCTTGCGAACGGCATCCAAATAGAACGGTGCGGTTTCGGACGCCTGAGCTGGACGTTTTTTGGGCATCGGTTTTTTAACTGCTTCATCATATTCGGTATCTGATATCAACTTTAAGTCCTTCATTTTAGTGAGAACCAAATTACGACGAGTCATCGTTTTTTCAACTTTTGTAAATGGATTGTATACGCCGGGCCCATTTAAAACCGCAGCAAGTAAGGCACACTCATCTAAAGCTAGGTCTGATATTTTTTTATCGAAATAGAACTGGCTGGCAGAACCAAAACCGATAATTTGAAACGGTCCATTTTGCCCCATGTAAATCACGTTCATGTATGTTTCTAAAATTTCGTCTTTAGTCATTTTTTTTTCGATCAATACCGATAAAATAAACTCTTCGGCTTTACGACGGATAGAGCGTTCATTAGTTAAGAAATAATTTTTAACCAGCTGCTGAGTGATCGTACTGCCACCTTGCGGCTTTTTGCCTTTCAAGAGAGGCGCTAAAACTCCCCGTACGGTCCCTTTGATGCTGTAACCTTTGTGTTCTAAAAACTGAGCGTCCTCGATGGCCATGATCGCGTTTGGACAATTAGTTGGAAGATCTTTGATTTCCACCATTTCTTGCATGATGGGTTCGGCGTTTAAATATTGTGCTAAAATTTCTGGATCTAGTTCGGCTACTTCAACCGTTTCGGGGCGAGCATTTATGCGAATATCGACAATGCGTAAATCAGGTGCTAAAAATGCTTGATAGACTTCAACATCAGTTTCGATCAACTCGGCGTTGCGTCCTGGCCTCTTAGCAAAAAGCAGGCAGCTATCATACTCAAAATCAATTTCAGGAACCATAGCTTTACAGCTATCCCGTTTGCCCCAAAAGTAGTCCCCCGGCATAATGCGCTGGCTATTTTGGCGTTGGCGGAAATTTTGACGAGTGAAATACTGAATTAATGACTCACGCGGTAGAATGTATCCCTTTTTTAAAGCAATTGGTGCTGCATAGAAGATCGTTGGGTTTAAGAATTTCTTGGATTTAAGTCGTTCTTCAAGATCCTTCTCGTAGTTAGTGAACGCATGTGCCGAGTAGATGATCGACAGCGTCAGAGTGATTGTAAAAGCTAATAAAATAGTCTTTAATCGACTTCGAATTAAGGGCATATATATGAAACTAACAAATCAGCAGCTCGAAGTCATCGTCAATAAAGTAATGAAAGCTTGGAAAGACAATAATGTAATCGAGTTCAAAGAGGACGAGAAAAAAGTCCTGAACCGAATGCTCGAAAGTCTTAAACAGGACTTTCAAAAAGAACTGGATTTAGAAAAAGAAGTGAATGCCATGTTGGATAAACTGGAAGCTTCGAATTCAGGCGAATTTCAGCGATACAAAATGTATCCGTTACTGAAACAAAAATTAGCGAAAGAGAAAAAGGTAATTCTATGATTTTGTCAGAAGAACGCCAATCCCACTGGGCCCATTTGCTAACCGATAGTATTTGGAACGATGACATGGTTGACTACACGGATGAAGACCAAGCATTAAGGTTAGCTAAAGTCGCCATCAAAGAATTCGTGAACGAAGATAGCGCCGTCGACAAACGGGCTCGGGACAAGGTCGCCTCTCTAAAACGTGGAGTTGTCGAAGGTTCACCGGAGTGGGAAGTTTTGTATAAAAAATATTACGAAGAGGAAAGAAAGAAAAATGGCTAAGGCAAAGAAAACAGCACCAAAGAAAACAGCAGCTAAAGCGGCAAAGCCAAAAGCGGCGCTAAAAAAGCAAACAAAGCCAGCTGCGAAAGCTAAAATTAAAACGGCAGCGAAGAAAGTGACTCCTAAAAAAGTAGTTAAGGCCGCTCCTAAGAAAACAGCAGTAAAAGTCGCTCCTAAAAAAGCGTCTAAACCCGCGGCTTCCAAAGCGCCTGCTCGCTCAGCTGCAGCGGCGACAGTTGATAAAAAATCTGAAAGTTATTTCAAAACATACCTTAAACCGCTTGATGATCGTATGGTTGTTCTAGTGGGTGCTAACGAACGTGTTACTGCGGGTGGATTAATTATTCCCGATACAGTGACGGACGTGTCTGGTAATTTTCAGGGTAAAGTGATGGCCATCGGTCGCGGTCACATGAACAAAAAAGGTCGTGTGAAAACGATGGATGTTTCAGTCGGAGATAAAGTCGTGTTCTCGCAATTTTCGGGAAGCCAAATTGATATAGATGGAAATAATATCATGATCATTCGTGAATCTGATGTTCTAGGAATTGTAAAATAAGGAATATATGAAAATACTTTTATTTTTAGTCACACTGACTCAACTTGCTCTTGCCAATCAAATCGACTGGACGGGTGGCTATCGTTTTGAATATCTAGAAATCGATCGCCCGAGTTTAGGAACTCCGTATGCTCGTAAGGGTTATGGAATGCACTTCTTGTACTTGTCTCCAAAAATGATCGTATCCGATGGTATTCAAGTGGTGACTCGTTTCGATGTTATGGGTGATGCGAGTTCAAAATATAATTCTTACCTAGGCACGGTTTGGGGTGAAGGTAATAAAAATACAACAGCGGCGAATTCAAATGTTATGGGTCGCAACTCTACAAGTTCAGCGATTCGCGCGTCGCAAATGTACTTTAATTTGAGCCAAGAAAATGCGTCATTGATCGTAGGTCGCGCGCCGTTCGAATTTGGTATTGGTATGAGCTATAGTGTGGGTAATGGATTATTCGATCATTGGAATAGTAACCGCGATCAGATCTCTTACAAAATGTTAGTAGACAATATGATCCTGATGCCTTTCATTTCTAGACATCATGATGATGGTTATGCGCAAGGTGACCTAGTTCAGGACGAAGGCTTCATGGTCCTTTATGATAACAAACAAACCGGTAATCAGATTGGTATCATGCTAGAACGTCGTAAGGCGAGTTTATCAGCGAATGATGCACCTGTTGGTTCAGTTACTACTAATTTAAGTTCAATTGCTGACGCTGTTCAGGGTGACTACAGTGTTCAGAAAACTAATTTCATTCTTGGTAAGGACTGGGATTCATTCAGCTTCCGTCTAGAAGCGGGATTTAATTCGGGCGACATGGGCCTAGTTAAAAATGGCCAAAGTGTTAAATCGACGGGTTACGGTATCGCATCTGAGTGGAATTTCAGAACTAGCGGAAGTTGGAATTATGCGATTAAGACGGGTGTCGCAAGCGGGGATAATCCAGATACTACTGATTATGAAGGTTTCCAATTTGATCGCAATTACGATGTTGCGTTCTTGATGTTCAATCATCGCCTAGGTACATTTGATACTCTAAGAACCGCTGCCATTCGTGATACGACGTTAACTGCGGGTAACAGCCCTGATGACGAAGCTATCAGCAACGCGTTCTACTTTGCGCCTGTGTTTAAATACCGTTGGAGCGATAAATTAGATTTAAATCAAACGATCGCATGGGGTCAGTTGATGGTAAGCCCATTAGCTGGTGGTACAGCCTCTAAAGAATTAGGTTTTGAATATGATATTGAACTTAATTATAAACTTCGTGAAAAAGTAATGTGGTCAAATCAATTGGGTTTCATGTTCCCAGGTGCTGCATTTAAATCTGATACGGTTCCAGGTTCTGAAAATAATTTCACATTCGGTTTTGCATCTAAAATCGGCCTTCAGTTCTAATACGGACATTCCGTCCTAGAAAATCCAAAACCCAAATCCGTCATGGATTTGGGGGAGGACTAAATCAATTTTTAAAATACATACTAACTAAGTGGTAATTAAATACCGCGACCGCCACCTCGGCTGCCGCTGTTGCCGTTTGAAAGCACTTGGCGGATTAGAGATGAAGTTCCCGAGTTAATAGCTCCTGAATTTACGCCAGTTCCGCGCATTCCACGAGCCGCATTCGAGATCGCTGTATCAAGTGAATTGATGCCTCTTTCAAGAATGGATGGGTTATTGATAACTTCTTTTAAAATAGCGGCTTTGAAGTCGTTCATTTCTCTAGTTATATCGCGATATGAATCGTTTTCAAGTAGGCCATTTTTGCGAGCGAAGTTTAATCCATCGTTCATTGTTCCGTAAAGATCTGTATTTAAACCTCTTAGGTAGTCAAAGTTCGCAAGGAAGCTTGCAAAGCTAGATTGAGCTCCAGCGTAGTCTTGTGATCTGATTTGATCATTACGATTACTTAAGTTTGATAGAGCTTCATCCGCTTGTTCGCGTAGCGCTGATTTGTATAAACCAGATACTGCGGCACGAGTATCGGAGTATTCGCCATCAATATCACGTAGTAGTGATTTGATTAAAGCAAGAGCATCGCGCTTGTCAGCCCTAGCCTCGCTTTTCTCTCTAGAGATTTCAGAGTAAAGCTCGCTGTTGCGTAGTCTTTGTTCAAGTACAGTTAAGCCTTCGACTGGTTGGATATCGAATTTATGAGTTAACATTTCTTTTAATCCATCAGCGATTTCATCATTGAAATAAGTTTCAGCATCTTCATCAGTGATTAGACGAGCTACTTTATTTCCGTCTTTGTCTTTTTTGCTTTTAGCTGCTTTTTTATCTGATTTTAAAAGTTGAACGAACTCTTTTGATTTGCAGCTAACTTCAGATGACGTTTTAGTTAAGTGTTTGCAACGTTGGTGAATTTTAGCTCTTAACGTTGTTAAACCTTTAGAGACCGTAGCTTTTGAATCATCCTCAGATGACTCTGCTGTCTTGGTAGTTTGAGTCTTTGCATTTTTCTTGCGGTGAATGTCTTTGGGAATAATTTGTTGTCTTAATTTATCTTTGATAGCTGCGATATTGCTTCCCATTTCGCCGTCGATAACTTCAACGCGGGGTGATTTACCGCATTCATCTTTACAGTCACTGCCTTCTGGTTTTTCAGAATAGATAACAGTAGTTTGGCCGTTGGCAGTGATTAATTTTACTTTATAATCATGTCCATCTACAAATACGTCATAGTCTTCAGACGTAGCGGCAACTGGTGCGCTTGTTCGTGCAGCAGAGGTATCTCCACGAGGGTTTGTGCGTTGGTCATTTGTCGATGCTCTTGCTACTGGTGGCGCAGCAATTTGTGCTGATGTTGGCACGACTACGTCGGCTGGTGTTTGCGCCGATTCTTCTACTTGTGTCGGTGGATTTGTTTTAGCGGCTTCTGCTGCGCGTGCAGCTTCGGCTGCCTTTGCTGCATCAGCTGTTGTGCGAGATGCTTTTTTAGCTTCAGCAGCAGCTACTAGTTTAGCTTCCGCTTCTGCTGATGGTTTTGGCGCTAATTGAGTTGATGACAGTTGCGCATAGCCATCGAGTTTATTGTCATTGCCCGAGATTGAAAATCCCAGAGCTGCGAATAGTGTTCCATATAGGAACCATTGCTTTGTTTGTGTTTTCATAAATTCCTCCATTATAGCGAGCCGTCCGGGCTCTATTTTTTCTTTATCCAACTAAAGAAATTGCAAGCCGATGACCAAAAGCTGGCCGAGACTAGGTTTGTGATTTTGCTCCTAAACCATTGAAATCGATAAATTATTTGAAGAATTTTTTTCATGTATCAGCTTGAAACGCTGTCAAACATTTGGTGTCTCAGTATGAGAAAATAAAAATTACCTAGGATTTTCAACAGCTTGACTTGAAAGGTACAAACTAGCTATGAGTCATAAAATGCCTCTGTTTAAATTCGAAAAAAATCCCACTATCCCGGCTCATCTAGCGATCGCAGACAGCGATTGGTTAAATCCGCAGTGGCAGATGCAAAATGCACTTAAGGGTCTTTCGGATTATCAGAAGTATTTTAGTTTGCAGCCAGATGAAGCCAGTGTGTTTCACGAATCGTCGGAGTTATTTAATATCCGCTGCACGCCTTATTACGCGTCATTAGCGAAAGATCGTCCTCATCATCCTATTCGTAAAATTCTAATGCCGAATCAAAAGGAGCTCATTTCTGAAAATCAAGAAATGCTGGATCCTTTAGGTGAAAAGAAAAATCAGAAATCAAAACGTTTGATTCACAGATATTCAGATCGTGCTCTACTTTTGATCACTGATTTCTGCAGCGTCTATTGCCGGTACTGCACACGCAAACATTTTACGGGTCAAGATCAAGTTTTGGCGCGCAAAGAAGATCTGGATGATGCTTTAGCATACATCAAAGCTCATCCGGGAATCAAAGAGGTGATTTTATCTGGTGGTGACCCATTAACTTTGTCTGATTCCGTTTTAGATCGCGTACTGTTTGAAATCAGAAAGATTGAACATGTCGAAATCATTCGAATTGGTTCGAGAATGCCGGTGGTGTGTCCCCAGCGAATTACAGAGGATCTGTGCAAGATATTGAAAAAATATAAGCCCGTGTATTTTATGAACCATTTCAATCACCCTAAAGAAATCACCGAGCTTGCGGCCGAGAAACTAGAGATGATTGTGGATCACGGTGTGCCTTCGTTCAATCAAATGGTTCTCTTAAACGGCGTAAACAATCATGAAGCGATCGTGCAGGCATTATCACGACGTTTGCTCTATCTTCGTGTGAAACCGTACTACATGTTCCAATGCGATCCTTCGCAAGGAACGGACTACTTAAGAACAAGCGTAGAAAACTCGCTGAAGATTCAAAAAAACCTATGGGGTCATCTATCAGGTTTAGCGATGCCGAACCTAGCCATCGACATTCCAGACGGCGGAGGCAAAACCTATTACTCACCAAACTTCGAAACACACAGGACAGAAAACACCATCCACTACAAAGGCTGGGACGGCATAGAGGGAAAATACATAAGCCCGCCAGAGTCTGACATCATCGACCCAATAGACGCCGAAGACTACATCGCCGAATGGAAAACCATCCAATCCTCAAAAGTCAGCTGCTAGGTTTTTGCAACGCTATGAATTGCAAAAACCTAGCAGCTGACTTTTGCCGCTAATCTTTTAGTTCGGGGCGGGCTTTGTATTCGGATAGGGCTTCGGGATTTGCTAGGGCTTCTACGTTTTTTACTGGTTCGCCTTGGACGGTTTGGCGTACCGCTAGTTCTACGATTTTTCCGCTTTTTGTGCGTGGGATGTTTTGGACTTGTAGAACTTTAGCGGGGACGTGCCTTGGTGTTGTGTTTTTCTTGATTTGGTTTTTGATCTTATCGATCAACGCAGAATCTAGAGTTAATCCGTCGCGAAGTTTTACGAATAGTACGACGCGAACATCATTGCTCCAGTTTTGCCCAATGACAATTGATTCAACGACTTCATCGAGCATTTCTACTTGTTTATATATTTCTGCTGTACCAATTCGAACACCACCAGGATTTAGTGTTGCATCTGAACGACCGTAAATGATGTAACCGCCATTTAAAGTTTTTTCGACATAGTCACCGTGGCACCAAACATTTTCAAATTTTTCAAAGTAAGCTTTTTTGAATTTCTCTTGGGTAGGGTCATTCCAGAAGAAAACGGGTTTTGAGGGAAATGATTGTTTGCAAACCAATTCGCCTTTTTCACCCACAAGTGGCGTTTTATCATCATCCCAAATATCCATATCAAATGCTAATCCTGCCGCAGAGATTTCTCCGCGAATGACTGGGGTCCATGGATTAGACAAAACGAAGCAGGCAATGATATCGGTACCGCCAGAAATAGAGCCAAGTTGAACTTTTGGATTGATATGCTCGTAAACATAATCAAAACCGTCTTCATTCAATGGGCTACCTGTCGAGAATACGGTGCGCATTGAGCTTAAATTGAAATCCTTGTTTGGAGTCAAATTTGCTTTCTTGCACGAATCGATAAACTTTGCTGATGTGCCAAACTGAGTGCATTTATGCTGTTCTAGAAATTTAAATAGTTCTTTGGCATCTTTGTAAAATGGAGCGCCTTCATATAAAAGAATATTCGCGCCCGACGAGATTCCTGTAACTAACCAGTTCCACATCATCCAACCGCACGTCGTGAAATAAAATAGTTGATCCAGAGGTCTGATATCGCCATGAAGTTGATGCTCTTTCATATGCTGGAATAAAGTGCCGCCATGGCCGTGAGTAATACACTTAGGGACGCCTGTGGTTCCCGACGAGAATAAAATAAACAGTGGATGATTGAATTCTATTTTTACAAACTTTAGAGGTTTAGCAGAATGGTTTCCCAAAATTAGGCTCAACGCTGTCATTCCACCCAAACTATGAGCTGTATGAGTCGATGTTTCGTTAGCCAATGCAGATAACGGTTGATCGAAACCAATCATGATCGTATTTTTTACGGTCGCTAGTGATTTTAGAATCTCGGTCGTTTTCTCTTTTAGATCTAGCTTCTTGCCATTGTATATGTAGAAATCGCTCGTGATGAAAATTTTAGGATCGATCTGGCTCATGCGATCTAGAACACCTTGAACGCCAAAGTCCGGTGAACAGCTCGACCAAATTGCACCAAGTGATGTCGCTGCTGTCATCAAAATGATAGTCGCTGGATGATTAGGAACCATTGCGGCTACACGATCCCCTTTTTGTAGACCCATGGCTTCCAGAGCTTGCTGAGCTTTGGAAACTAGTTTTGTAAATTCAGGATACGTAATTGTGAATTCAACTTGATCTTCAGCTTTAAAAACCAAAAAAGGAACTGTGTTTGCGTTCGGCTGGGAACCGCGATTTTTTTCAGCTAGCTTAACTAAGTTTTCCGCGTAATTGACAGAAGATTCTGGGAACCATTTAGAATTCAGAAAATCAGTTGGGTTTTCTAGTGCTGTTCCTTTGCGTTCGCCAACGATACCGAAAAAATCCCAAAGTTCCGTCCAGAACGTCTGGGAGTTTTCATTCGTCCATTTCCAAAGTGACGTGTAGTTTTCAAAATGAGTATTGTGTTTTTTCTCTAGGTTCGTTTTAAGTCGATACAGAGCCGTGGCTTCAAAACTAGCCTTTGTTGGTTCCCAGAGTACTTTCTTCATTTGATCCTACTTTTTAATATAAACTTTCAAGTCTACGCGGCGATTTTTAGCTCGACCGGCGTCTGTCTTATTTGTCGCAATAGGACGGGCTTCCCCGAAACCGATTGCAGTGATCTGATTATCGCGAATATCTAAATTATCAAGCAAATTATTCTTAATTGTTTTAGCGCGACGTTCGCTTAAATTTTGATTGTAGTCGTCAGAACCCATCGAATCTGTATGACCCTCGATGATAAGCGATTTGATATTTAATTCGAATAATGTGGAAATGATTTTTTCCATTTCTTTTTTCGAACCTTTGGTTAATGTATCGCGGTCAAAATCGAATTCTAAGTTTTTCAGACGAATCAATTTATCTGGCTTAGGGATTTCTTTTACTTTGATCGTAGCCCGTGCGGAACGACCTACGCCATCAACAACTTCCACTGTTACGTTTTGAGCTTCTAAAGGTGCTTTAAACAAACCATTTTGATTAATGCTTCCAGATCCATCAATCACGCCATAACGGAATGGAGCTTTACCGCCCACGGCGCGGAATTGCAGAGTTTGCCCTTCAAACAATTCCGAGTGTTGAGGACGGATACCTAAATCACCAGCGAATTCGCTAGGTGCTTTGTAGTTCACGATTGCCGTTGTTGTTTGTCCTAATGAGTCTTTAAATTCAATTTCGCTTGAACCTGGATTTTCTGGAGACAAAAAATCGCAGTATTTACCAATGAATTGGCCATCACCGCTGAGGATCTCACATTGATAAGGGGCTTTGCCGCCGATGAACTCAAAACTAACTTGCTCGCCCACAACGACTGTTGAATCTTCTGGGGTTACGCGAAATCCAGTAGGAGAAATACGTGCTGGCGGTGTTTTTTTGACGGTTTGTGCGGGAGCGGCTTCGCTGCTGTTGGGTTTCCAGTACCAGACGATACCGGCAAACACACGCCACGTTGGTGCTAGGGAATCAACACCTGGTTCAATCGTAGCACCCCAGTCGAAGTTTGTATTTTTCCACCAGCGATGCTTTAGACCTAAAAGCAAATCAAGTGATGTGGCATCTTCGGCTCGGATGTAGGGCTTCTTTTCTAGAGGATAACTATAGATTGTTTCAAACACCCAGCGACTAGTCTCCGTAAATTCATTTGAATAACCATACGAAACCGTCAACTGATCATCTAAAGGAAACATTCGTTGATTAGCCGGACGATCGCTGGGGCTGCGTAAGCGCATGCCCGCATTGAAACCATGAACGGCTTTTTCGTTTCGTAATGTATAGGCAAGTTCTAAATTATAAATCGCGCTTGGATTAATGCCTGTATAAGGACTATCAACCAATGTCGGAATGTCTACCGATGCAACAACGGCCCAAGACGGAATGTCGCTATCGCCGAAAGAGTATTTAAAACCAGGGCGAAATGAGTGTACACCTTTATCGATACCAATTTTAATGCCCTCTTTAGTTTCCGAGTTGTAGTACCATAAGAACGGCGCTTGTAAAAATGCCGATAGGTTTTTGGTAAAGCCATACCCAATCGAAAAATCATATTCAGCTAGTTCATTCGCGTAAGACATTTTTTCCTGAGTGTTCACATCTTTGAAAACTAATAGATGATCCTTAGCGAAATTCAGATATTGAGACAAAACCAAGTAGTCGCCGTACAGTGGGCGAGACGTATGAACCGTGATGAAATCAAGGCCATCTGTATTGGGAACAAATGTCTGCATGTCACCTAAAACATTAGGAAATGCTTGCGTTGAGATAAGAAGTGGCAACACGATAAGCTTTAAAATCCATTTCTTCATGTTAAGTCCTTTTTAACGAAAGAATGTTCCAAACTAGTTTACGTTGAATTCCATAACGAAAGCAAATGGTTAAATGATTTTCGGCCCTTCCATTTGGCGATGATTTTATAAGAGGCTACCGCGCAGTTCTTCGTTGTCAGGGCCGCTAAATATAGTTACTTTGCGATAAAGAATATGGAAAAAACAAACCCTAGTTTTATTTTGAAAGTAGCCGAAATAGTTTCGACCTGGTTTTATGTCGGAAAAATCCGCTGGGCCCCAGGAACCTTGGGAACTCTGGCAACGATTCCATTTGTGATCGTTTTTCAGATGATGGGTTCCATTGGCTATATAGCAGTAACATTTTTGATCGTATTTCTTGGAATCTTCCTTTCGGATATTTACGAAAAATCAAAAGGTGATCATGATTTGTCCGAGATCGTGATTGATGAAGTCGCTGGGTATATGATTGCAATGACCTTGTTGCCGATGACCTGGCAGGCACTGACGCTTGGTTTTTTAATCTTTAGATTCTTTGATATTTTTAAACCATTCCCTATTGGCTGGTTAGATCGCAAAATAAATGGGGGATTGGGCGTGATGGTTGATGATATAGCGGCCGGTGTGATTACAAATGTCATTCTTCAGATTTTGTATACAAAAACAGCATGGCTAGGATCTCAGATTATTCATATCAACACTTAGGGGCCAGTTTTTTATGTCTCAAGGCAACAAAGCGATTTTTTGATGGACACATTTACATATAAATTACACACTCTATTTAAGCAACTACGCCGCACTCAAACGGTGGTCGGTTTCGCTGAAAGCTGCACTGGTGGCAAACTTTCGTCGAAAGTGACAGAGAATCCCGGAGTCTCTGACATCTTTATGGGTTCGGTCGTATGTTATGCCAATTCGGCGAAGGAAGATATTCTAGGAGTCCTTCGTGAATCGATAGAAAAAGAAGGGGCTGTGAGCGAAACAGTAGCCCTACAGATGGCCAAAGGCGCACAGAAAGTTCTCAGAACTAACTGGGCGGCCGCTATAACGGGAATAGCGGGACCGGATGGCGGGACGAAAACTAAACCTGTGGGCACCGTATGTTTTGGAATCGTAGGACCGGGCGTTGAATACACTGAAAAAAAGTTGTTTACAGGCTCAAGGGTTCAGATACAAGAACAGTCGGCGGAACAGGCTGTTGAACTGTTAAACAAGCATCTAGAGCGGATCTAGGGCGGAAACGAAACTTTGAAACTTAATTTTGGTAAATTATCAACTCAGGTAGAGTTAAGGAAGGGTAAAAATGGCTGCAAATACAGAAAAAGACACAAAAGCTCAAGGCGAAAAACTAAAAGCGTTAGAGCTAGCAGTTTCTTCAATTGAAAAACAATTCGGTAAAGGTTCAATCATGAGATTGAACGTGAATGAACCTCTTCATAAAGACATCGAAGCGATCAGCACAGGCGCATTAAGCCTAGATATCGCTCTTGGTATCGGCGGTCTTCCTAAGGGTCGTATCGTAGAAGTTTACGGCCCAGAATCATCTGGTAAAACAACAATCGCATTATCAACAATCGCTCAAGCTCAGAAAAAAGGCGGCGTGGTTGCATTCATCGATGCGGAACATGCATTAGACGTAAATTATGCTCGTAAATTGGGTGTAAACACGGAAGATCTTTTAATCTCTCAACCAGACACGGGTGAACAAGCTCTTGAAATCGCTGAAACTCTAGTTCGTTCGGGCGCGATCGACGTGATCGTTATCGACTCGGTAGCGGCGCTAGTTCCACGTGCTGAGATCGAAGGTGAAATGGGTGATAGTCACATGGGTCTACAGGCTCGTTTGATGTCACAAGCGCTTAGAAAATTAACTGCGGCGATCAGCCGTTCAAATACACTAATGATCTTCATCAATCAAATCCGTATGAAAATCGGTGTTATGTTCGGTAACCCGGAAACAACTACGGGTGGTAACGCTCTTAAATTCTACGCGTCTGTCCGTATGGATGTACGCCGTGTGGGCGCGATCAAAGATGGTGAGGATGTTACGGGTAACAGAACAGCTGTTAAAATCGTGAAGAATAAAATGGCAGCACCATTCACTAAAACTGAATTTGATCTAATGTACAACGAAGGTATTTCTGCTGAGGGTGATATCTTGGATCTAGCGGTAACTGCAAACCTAGTTGAAAAATCAGGAGCATGGTTCAGCTACAAAGGCGAGCGTATGGGGCAAGGTCGCGATCAAGCGAAATCATTCTTGAAAGCAAACCCACAAATCAAGGATACGTTACGTGCGCAGATTCTTTCTATGAAGGGTATCGGTCAATTATTAGTTGATGCGGATACTAAAGCAGCGGCAACAGTAGAAGAGGCTGACGAAACTCCAGATGTTGAAATTACAACAGCTGAAAAAGACGCATCTAAAGATGCTAAAAACAAAAAGAAAGCTAAACACTAAATTATATACTTAATATGCAGTGTAAAAAGAGGAGCTATATAGCTCCTCTTTTTTTATGTCTTCATGCCTAGACCAACATAGGGATTTAATTCATACATTAATGCCCTCTCTATTTTTTTAGTAGTAAGCTTTAAAGACAGAAAAATGGAAAAATCACCTCAGCATTATCAGCCTCATTTTAATCGTTATGAAAAAGAATTTAATAATTCAATTTGGGACCTTGTACGTAAAGCCAACGACGACAAGAAGACCAGAGCTGCGTTTATTCATTCTTTAAATTATATAAATAGTGAATCGCGATTTACTGAAAGCCTGCTAGATGCAAAGTCATTGCAAATAATGCAGAGTGGGCGTCCAGTTAACATAAGCTGGGATGATAATAAAATCTATTTTGAAACAGTTATTCTAAATTACAAAGACGGTTTGGAATTAGCTTCTCTTCGCAAAATGAGTGAATTTAGTTTTTTTGATTTGAAACTAACTCAACTAAAAATCAAAGAAGACAAAATTCGTCTGAAGTTTGAGGACCAATGGGAGGCGATGGATCCCTATAAGTTTTTCGACGTAATGGAAGATCTATGTAACTTTGGTGACTATCTTGAATTTTATATGATGAAGAAATTCAAAATGGAAAGTCCGAATCAGAGGGCGCGTACACCTGAAGCCAGTAAAAAGTTGGATGAGGGTTGGGAGTTATTTCAGGAAATCAGTAGGGAGGCTAAAACCTACATGGATGACTTTGAAAAAAAGCGCTATCGTGATTCGTGCGTCGAAATTTTTTGGAACTATCTACAAAAGGTTGAGTATACATTTGCTCCACGTGGATTCTTAAAGCTTGAAATTCGCAGTGCTATGACTGATTTGAATCCTAATCTGGGTTTTGAACCCATGTATGCCAAGATTTTTACTAACTTTAAAAAAATCAGTGAAATTTCCAAAGAAAATTTTTGTTTAAGTTTTTTTAAAGAAACATCATTTATGCCTGCCAAACGGGTTGCTTATATGGAGCGCGCGAAACTCCATTTTGACGAATATTTGAAAAATGCGTTCCAATACAGAAATAAGCAGGACTATATTTTGTCGACTTTGTACCTGAACACGGCGATTTATACCTATTTAAATAGATATTTCTGCGAAAAGGAACTCGAAACCTATTTAAGAAATTTGTTATTCCGCGCTTCGGGATCTAACTGGAAAACAGCATCTGAACGTTTATATCAAGGACTTGAACGGTATACGATAAATCAAAACTTGATTTATCAAGATCCAGTCAGCGTCGAAAACGTTATGCATGTTATGCTGAGATGGATAAAAAGGATCGTGCGCTAATGGTGAATTTTGAATCTTTCAAAAAGAGCGTATTTAAAGTTTTGACTCCGGAATCAACAGGCAGCGGATTTCTTTTACAAGGGGTTGATCTAGTCATCACTAACTATCATGTGATTGAAGGGCTTCGTGACGTAGCTTTGGAGTCCTTCGATAATCGTCGTGTTCGCGCCAAGGTGTTGCTTGCGAATCCTAAAAAAGATATAGCGCTATTGAAACTAGAAAGGCCTTTGTCCGATTTTGGTTTAGCGTCGGATCCAGGCGTTCAGGTTTTGGATCGCGATAGTGTCGTTGCGATTGGCTATCCACTGGGAATGAATTGCACCTTCACCCAAGGGATTGTTTCGAACTCTCAGCATCGGATTCAAGATTTAGCGTACATTCAAGTAGATGCCGCGATCAATCCCGGTAACAGTGGTGGACCGTTGTTGAATCAAAATGGCCAAGTCGTTGGCATTAACTCTAGAAAAATTCAAGAGGCTGAAAATATTGGATTTTCTATTCCTATTAAATTTGCTTTTGAGGATTTGGAAAAGTGGAAAGGCTTTAAGGATTCTGACTATTCAGTATTGTGCACTTCGTGCGAGAATCAATTGACCGCACCAAGCGAGCACTGCCCTCATTGCGGGTTTCAGGTGGATTCGG
>DDTZ01000009.1 GCA_002344565.1 Bdellovibrionaceae bacterium UBA2351
ATGAAGTACTCAATTCTTTTTTTGAAAAGTAGAAATATAATCAGAATCGCCAATGGCCAGGCAAGTGAGGACGTAATACTTTTCGCGAAATCATACTCAACGACATAACACGAATCTACCGAAACACTAGTGCTAATATCTTTCGCACGGATTATTTGACCTTGAACAATTTTTGATTCGTCACTCATAGGATCCCCGGTTTTATAAATGAGAACACACATAGTAGTCGGAACTAAATTGACTAACTTTAGTCAAAATAGTTTTTCGGCCCTAATATGAAAATTCGACTCAAAACAAAACACAAAACGTTTGATTTATTTAACCGGTCGAAATAATGTATTCACATGCCTTCACTCATTAGCCACCTAAGCAAAGCTCAACAAAACGTCCTTTTCAAACAGCTCTATTATTTAAATATTGAAGAATACACCGAACTTTGCACAAAGTTTAGCATTCCAATTTCTATTTTTATAAAGTTACCGAACGGCAAACTAAAAAAAACTATCGATAAAGATCGAAAAGGTGTTATCCTAAAGAAACTAAAAGACTACATTTCAACAGGGCGCACTCAAAAACCAACCGTTCTTTCATCAAAGATAGTTAAGCCGTTAAAAGGTTCAAGCGCTTTAACGCCTGACAGTCCTATTTTTTACGGTACGTACGATAGGAATGACACTCGGCTGTGGAAATTACTTTCTGAACTGACGAATGGAAAATTTAAAGACGGTGCTATCGCCCGTCATGTGATTCGTGATTTTTGGACTAAAGGCAAAGCGCCTTCAGTGAAACAGTTCGCAAAAGCTTGGGAAAAAGCTATTAAAGATCACGGTAAGCCCAAGCCTGAGTGGGCTTACCTTACCGATCTTGTCAGCGGCATGACTCAAAAGGATTGGAAATCCTATCGAGTGAAGCAATCAAAAGCTGCGCTTAAAATTCTGAACGGTTTATAACCGGGAAGTTTGTGCTATAAAAAGGACCTGGCGCCTTTCGGCGCTCTTGGTGCTTCTAACCGACGGCTAAATCAACTTCAATGTTTCCACGAGTGGCATTTGAATATGGGCAAATTTGGTGAGCGTTTTCTACCAGCTTGCTTAATATGTTTTGATCCAGACTAGGTGCTTTGATATTTAACTTCACGTTGATTCCGAAACCGGTCGCAATGGGGCCAATACCCACTTGGGCATGAACCGCGAGATCATCTGGAAGTTTGACTTTTTCCTGCATAGCCGCGAACTTTAGGGCGCCAATAAAACATGCCGAATACCCAGCCGCAAATAATTGTTCAGGGTTTGTACCCTCGCCGTCATTGCCGCCCAATGCTTTAGGAGTAGATAATTTTATATCTAGACGCCCATCATCCGTTCGAGACACCCCTTCACGACCGCCTGTAGATACCGCCTTTGCTGTATAGAGAATTTTATCAAGTTTATTCATAATGACCTTCCTTTTGTTATTATCTTGCGCACAAGATAATAACAACTATAACAGAAAATAATTCACTTGCAAGTATCTTGCGCGCAAGTTATTATAATCCGTATGAAGTATGATAAACTGCGTCTCAAAAACCAACTTTGCCACCCCCTGTATAGCGCAGCGAACGCGGTCGTACGCTCTTACGAGCCTCATTTAAAGACAATTGACCTAACTTACCCCCAGTATTTAGTCATGATGTCATTGTGGGAACAAGATGAGGTAACCATCACGAAAATTTCGGAAGACACCTTTTTTGACTCAGGGACACTGACTCCCCTCCTGAAACGTTTGGCGGACAAAGGATTTATAAAAATAGCTCCCTCTAAAGACGACTTAAGACAGAAAATAGTCACGGTTACGAAAAAGGGCGAAAAACTAAAGGATCACGCGCTAGACATTCTTCCACAATTGGCCGCCTGTTTTTCACCAATCACTTTGGATGAGGCCCATCAGCTGGGAATCTTGGTTCGAAAACTAACATTCGGGATTGCCGGAAAATAGTTAGCTACTATTCTAGATTGCGAATAAAATCCTCTAACGTTTTTTGAAACTCGGCGAACTCTTTTTTATTCAGATCTTTGATCATTTTAACTTCGATAGCATTGACAATAATGTGGGCATCACACACTAGTTTTTCTGATTTCACCGTCAACGCGAATATATTCTTGTTTTTTTTAACTAAATTCATTTTCAACAAATTTTTCAGAATACGATTCATCGTTTGAGGGGCGACAAAACATTTACGGGCTAAATCGGCGTTGGTCAAATTCTGATTAGCTTCAATTGCCGACAAGGTCGAGTACTGAGGCAACGTGATACCAAAATGCCGAATCGATTGCTCAATTTTTTGACTTAATTGGTGCTCTACCTGACCTAAAAGAGCACTAATTCCTAAAGTTTCTTCAAATCTCAAATTTTCTCCTTGAGTTATCAGCATGCTGATGTCATAAGATCAGCATGCTGATATTCTAAAATCTATATTCTTAGTCTATCTTGGCAAAACAAACGAAACAAAACACTATTTATTCAACAAGGAGAATAAAATTATGTCTAAAGTAATAGTTATACTTGCATTTTTAGTTGGCTCTATCTATGCACACGCCAAAACATGCCAAGGTTTACCGTCTCACGAAGATTTACGTAAAGCATTGGCAGAGGCTCGCAAAACTGACAATGGTGGATTCAATTTAGATATGTGGGGAACGATTGTTGACCGCAGTGGTACCGTTTGCGCAGTCGCAATGACCGGCGACAATGAAGGGGCACAATGGCCAGGAAGCCGCGTAATTTCGGCGCAAAAGGCAAACACGGCAAACGCATTCAGTCTGCCCGGCTTAGCGCTATCAACAGCTAACTTGTACTCTGCGGTTCAACCTGGTGGCAGCTTGTTTGGTTTACAGGAAAGTAACCCCGTAGATACAAAAGCAGCTTACAGAGGCGATGCAAAAAAGTTCGGATCTAAAAAAGATCCAATGGTGGGCGAACGCATTGGCGGCATAAACGTATTCGGAGGCGGTCTGGCGCTTTATAACTCTAAAGGAGAAATTGTTGGTGGTATCGGCGTGAGCGGCGATTCATCATGTGCCGACCACAACATCGCATGGAAAACACGTGCGGCCTTGAATCTTGATTACGTTCC
>DDTZ01000034.1:0-440 GCA_002344565.1 Bdellovibrionaceae bacterium UBA2351
ATTAACGATATCGTGTTTCAAACTAAGTTATTGTCATTCAACGCATCGGTAGAAGCCGCTCGAGCAGGTGAACATGGCAAGGGCTTCGCCGTCGTCGCAGAAGAAGTTGGAAATCTTGCGCAAATGAGTGGTAACGCAGCTCAAGAGATTTCAACAATGCTAGAAGCCAGTATCAAGAAAGTCGAAGGTATCGTAACGGAAAGTTCATCGCGAGTTGAAAAACTATTAGGTGAATCAAAATCACGAGTAGAGGGCGGAACATTGACCGCTCGTCGTTGCGGTGAAGTTTTAACACATATCGAACGTTCAATTAATGATTTAGATAAAATGGTGCAAGAGATCGCTCAGGCCTCGGGTGAACAAGCAACCGGCGTTGGTGAGATCAGCAAAGCTATGAATCAGTTAAACCAAGTGACTCAGCAAAATAGTTCGGCGTCTCA
>DDTZ01000034.1:777-3510 GCA_002344565.1 Bdellovibrionaceae bacterium UBA2351
ACTCAGGTGACTCTTCTAGAAAAGCTAGTTCATGGTGGAGACGGCGCCCCGGCTGTTAACGTAGCGGCTGCGTCGGCGTCTTCTGATGAATCTAGAAACGAATCTGAAGGTCGCGTCATTCAAATTGAAAAAGCGAAGCCGTCGAAATCAGTTGGTTCATCTGCTAAAAAAGCGGTAGGCGCAGAAAATTTACCAGACGAAAATGACCCGCGTTTTCAAGATGTATAGTTGATCTGTATTTGGCAGATAATTTAAAAAATTAAATAAGCGAGATTAAAATGACTGCTGCGATCAAGCAAAATGGTAAACTATCGGCCGAAGAGCGTATTTCGAATTTAATTCGAGAACGCACAGGTGTTCATTTAGAAGCCCGTCATCATGCTATGATCGAGTCGCGTTTACGTGTCCGTATTCATGCACTGAAGCTTACGACTCTAGAAGAGTACGTGAATCATTTAGAAAAACATATTCATGAAGAGTTAACGGATTTGATCTCGTTACTTACGACTCATCATACCTATTTCTTTCGCGAGTTTTCCCAGTTTGAATTCTTGGCGCAAAAGATGTCCGGTCTGGTTAAAGAAGCATCGAGCCGGCCCGATAAAAAAATTCGTTTATGGTCTGCTGCCTGCAGTCGGGGCCAAGAAGTTTATAGTTTGGCCATGTTTTTAGATTTTCAATTGAAGGCCTTTTATCCAAATTCGGGAGTTGGTTATCATATTTTAGCAACCGACGTTGACGGTGAGTCGGTAAAGATCGCGCGCAATGGTGTTTACCAGCGTAAAGAATTGTCAGAAGCCCCGTTGAATTTTTTAGCTAATCATTGGTCTCGGGGCACCGGGGATATTGCCGACTACGTAAAAGCTAAAACAACATTACGTGATAATTTAGAATTTATGTCCGGAAACTTACTAGAATTGCCAAGTGAAGTAAGAAATCGTTCATTCGATGTTATCTTTTGTCGAAATGTATTTATATACTTTCAACCTCATGTCATTGAAGACGTAGTAAAAAATTTATCTGGACGTTTAAATCAGACGGGGATGCTATTTATTGGTCTTTCAGAGAACCTTAACGGCATCAAGATTCCATTGACCTCACTGGGAAATTCCGTTTTCTCAAAGTCGTCTTCAGTGGGTGTAACTGTCGCGCCGACGAATACGTCACCTTCGACCCGTGAAACGGCTGCACCGGCTAAAGTTGCCCCGGTTGCGCCCGTGAGCGCAGCACCGGCCCGTGATATCCGTGTCCTATGCGTGGATGACTCACCAAGTATTATTGCACTTCTTAAAAAGATTTTGGTTAAGAATTCAGGGTTTGAAGTGGTTGGTGTAGCGGCCAATGGGCAAGAAGCAGAAAAGATGGTTAAAGAACTAAAACCAGATGTAATGACATTAGATATTCATATGCCGGTTATGACTGGTATTGAATACATGCGTAAGAATTTTTCAAAAGCGACGCATCCTCCGGTCATCATGGTTACTTCGGTATCGCGTGATGATGCTACGTTAGCCGGCGAAGCGCTTTCGTTAGGGGCTTCAGACTTTGTCGAAAAACCGTCGTTGGAAGATATGCAAAAGAAATCCGAAGAGATTCGTTCTAAACTGAAATCAGCGTTTCAGTACAAAGAAATGTCTGTGGCTGCCGCATCGATAGATCGTGCGTTCCAAAAAAGTATTGCCATCCGTAGTCCAGAACATAAGCTTAGAATATATATTTCTGGCATCGCAAGCCGTGATGCCTTAGCGCACAGTCTTCGCGAACTTCGTGAAAATGAACCGCCGACGTTTTTGTTAATGAACTGCTTACCTGAAATGCTAACAGTATTTGCAAGTGAAATCGCAAAAAATAGCGGTAAGACTGTAGACATAGTTGATTCTATCCCTGCGGTTTTAGAAACAAACCGAGTGTATTTAGCAAGTGCCAAAGATCTATTCTCGAAATTGAAACATGTCTATCAATTACGTCCAACATCCATTCTGCTTTTGGGTGATTTGAATGGTCTTGAGCTAACCGACTGGCCAAAAGCACAATGGCTAATTGAAGATCAAATTCAGACTCCACATTTACGCGCTAAGGCCACGGACATTGTTCCCCTTACGAGCTTTGCTTATATGTCGATGGAATATTTATCGAGGTTTCCGTGATTGAAAGTCCGCGGATTTTAGATGACTCCGCCGACGAACAGTTTAGCTTAAAACTAAGTGGTAAGGCATTTGGTTTTGCTAAATCCGTTTCTGGAGCAAAGCATTTTGCATTTGTGGTTGCTAGTGTCACAGATTTAAACCGAATCGGTGTTTTTAGTCGTATAACATCTGAAAATTTGTCATTTAAACTCATTGGTGCGAAAACATTGATCGGTAATTTAGCATTGGAAATCAAAAAGCATGGGCACTCGATAGAGAAAGAAATTATTAAGAATGATGACTTTCATGTTGTTTATCAAAAACAAACGGGACGTGTTCGGTTACTTGTCGAGGCTGAAACAGCGCCAAAATTAGCTAGAAAATTTAACGTACTCATAGTGGATGACTCTCCAAGTATTCAAAAAGTTTTAAAGAAAATATTTTCATCTGATCCCGAAATTAACGTCGTTGGTGAGGCAAACTCTGCGGCTGAAGCATTAGAAATTCTCAAATCTATTCGACCGGACGTGATTACTCTGGATGTTCAAATGCCAGGGATGACGGGCGTTGAGTTTTTAAGACAGCATCATTCCCGTTTACGTATTCC
>DDTZ01000076.1 GCA_002344565.1 Bdellovibrionaceae bacterium UBA2351
CCCCTTTTCGAACCGCCCCCTACAGGTGTGACAAATAGCGCTCCGAGACTGTCTAAGAATACGAAGAAAACCCTAAGTAATGATTTTAAAGTCGTTACTTAGGGTTAATAGATATGGGAAAAATGTCGATTACTGCTGAACGCGATTGATAGGCGTCGCGCGATCATTTTTAAAGTTACCCAAGCTTACGGGCTTAGCGCTGACTCGTAATGTAGCGCCTTCCGAACGAGATAATTTCAAAAACGGGCTGAGTACGATTTCGTTGGTGTCTGGGTTGAAAGTATAATCACGTGGACGTTCCAAGATCTGTTGATCTGGGTTTTCCTTTGTTCCAAATGAAACTTTCAAAGTTGTAATGTCCGGAGTGAATTCAAGCTGACGCTTTTGAGCCGCCACACGTTGAACTAGGTTGTGACCGAATTCTGCTAAGTGTGAACCGAAATCGCGCGAACACAAATCCGCAAAGATACCGCCGGAAACTGACAATAGAGATGGGAATGCTTGCACGGGGCCACGGCCATCTGTCGCGCAATTTGCACTTTTCTTGTCAAGATTAGGTAAGGCCGCGGCGATTAAAACTTTTGAACGATCTCCGCCCTTTAAATCTACTAACTTTTGATAAAAATCTTCGGCCGATAAACCCGGAGTTACATCGTCTGCGTCCGTTAAAAAGATCACAGCTAGGTAAGCATCAGGTTGATAGAAACCTTTATTTTTTTCTTCGTTTAGCTGTAAATTTGTTACCGCTAAAACCGGAGAAAATGATTCTTCGGCTTCTGGACCCCATTGTGTTCCGATCATAACCGTATTTTTCAATACTTCTTTTGGATTCGGAGTGTCGCGAGTGATGTAAACTTGGTCGGTGATCTCTTTGCCATCAGCGGCTTTTAATTTAACTAATTCACCCAATGGGTTCATTTTTCTAACGCCCGATGGAACATAAACGGTTTTATCGTTTAAATATTTAGAATCGTAAACCGGTACCACGCCGATGCGGTAATCTACGCGCGAGTTTTCGAAGAACGTCTCCGCGAATAGTTCAATGTTTTCGGCCATTTTAGCTTGGTAGCCTTTCATAGAACCTGAATTATCAACTACGAATAAAATATTAACTTTTGGTTCTGGCAACGTCGCTTCCTGAGAAACTTCGGCAGTTACCTCGTTGAATTTTTCAGGCGGTCCTTGGCGTTCGGGAGACTTCACGCCACACGCTCCTAGGAAAAATATCGTCGCTAGTGTTAGAATTAAATATTTAGTCATCATAAAGAAGCCCCTTTGTACGGGCAGTCTTCCGCTTTTACCTGGAAGTGTCCGACTTCATCCACCCAAACTTCATCATCGCCACCGCTTACTGGAAACGTCATTGTTTTGTTCTTATCTGTCCCAGAGAACTTTAAATCCTTAGCTTTAACCGTTTGATCTTTATCAAGCGTCAAAACATTTTGAATGAGTTCGATATCGATGATCTTCATTTTCTTTAAGTTCGTTTCAATTTCTGCTAGATCCGCTTTAGCTAAAGCTTTCATGCGGGCGTCTGCTTTTTCACGAGAACCTTTTTTAACTAGGGAAATTAGCTCGGAATCTCTGTAGAAATAACGAGGAAATTTATCCGCAGTTTGCCCGAGTGAACTCATTGAAATAGTCGATTTCTTTAGTTTCGATATTGTTTTCCAAGTCTCTTCAGACATTGGTAGATCAATCATAGCTTGCAAAGCATCCACTCTCGGTAACATGCGCTTTTTGAAAATATCGACTTTTTTAATCACATCTTTGTATGCGCAAATTTTTAAAGATACGAATGTTGATAGCATGTATGTTTCGGGCCCCACCTGCGGCGCCCAAACTGGGGATGTGATCGACTGCAAATCTGCTAATGCGTCTTCAAATTTTCCTTGGCGGGTATGCGCCCAAGCGCGCTCTTCCAAAGCTTCTAACCAGAAGTCAGAACTCGGTTGAATTTTTGAATAGATATCAACAGCGGCATCGAGCTTACCTTTTTCATAAAGCTCGCGCGCTTTATTCATTTTGTCTTTATCACTACCAGCAGCAAATGCTACCGACATCGATAAAGTTAGTAGTAGGTTAGCGACAGTTTTTACCATACAAGAATACCTATGCTCGCAACGGCTTGGAAATTACTTTGTTTACGACGATCTGTTTTTAGAAGATCTTCGTACTGCTGAAATCGACCTTCGATACGTGTTGTGATTCTTTGGGTTAACCAAACACCAGAACCCATACCTACGGACATAACATCGCTTGTTCCACTGAATAGGTTCATTTTGCCGTAGCCTAATTGAACATAAACGTCGAATTGAGCGATACCCGTGTCGAATAAATTCATTTTACCATAAATAGGGTAGTAGCTGATCGTTGCTAGTTGAGTCTCTAACGGATAGTCAACCGCAGGGTATTTCATCGTGCTGCCTTTGTTTACCGTTTGGTCTGCTAAAGCCGCTTCTAAACGATTTTCACCTTCTGGTGTCAATGTGTTGTACGATTTTTGGTATTGAACACCTAAAGACCACCGTGGATTGATATGGTACTCAAGTAAAGCACCCACGTTTTGTGTTTTTACGTAGGAATCACCGCCACCGTTAAATGCATAGTTACCCGCAAGTTCAATACGGTGATTGCGGTCAACTAAACGATTTTGCACCACACGTACTTTCTGATGTGTATCCATGTTCTTAACACGCTCAACGACATCGCGGTTATCGCCTAGAGTGCTAAATTCATTTTTAAGATCCTTTTTTCCACCTTGTGCTAACGACAGAGTCGGAACTAACAAAGCAATCGCAAGTGAAGATAAAATTAAATTTTTCATTGTGCGGCTCCTGTTTCAGTAGAGAGTTGAGCTGTCGGTTTAGCGGCTTCAATAGATGCTTTAGCTTCCGCCTTTGGCTTCGCTACTGGCTTAGCAGCCGCTGCTGGTTTTGGCGCTGGGGCTGGACAATTTGTTTCGTCTGGAACCACTACGAATTCACGTGTGAATGTTTCAGATTTAACTTTCTTTCCGGTCGCTGAATCTACTTTTAAGCTTACTTTTTTAGTCAATGGTGCTTTTAAGCATGTTGGCGACCAAGTCAGTTCACATAATTGAAGTGACAGGTTGTTTGCGCTTTCTGGGGAACAGATGAGATCTTTCTTACCAGTCAAGCTTGCGATTTGTGACGCCATATTTTTAATAGACACTTGGCCTAAACTATTTCCGGATGCCACTTTAAATTTAATAACAGTGGGCGCGCCGGCTTTGATTTCTTTAAGGGCATCGTTTTCCCATTGGATAACAGGGGGTTGCGCCGCATAGCGAGCTTTGTAGCATACTTGTTCTTGTACCGATTGAGTTCCAATTACGCTGTCAATCACCACATGGAAACATACGTCGACCGCAGGTGACTGAGGGTTTTCGATACCGCGACGATCACGATCAAGAGGCAATTCATCGATCTTTAGATCGAAGTGAAAGCGCCATACCGTCTTAGATGAACCAACACGTGTTGTGTCTGTTAGTTTTAAATAGTTTGAACCATCTACGCGGAACGCTTCTGTATTTGAATAAACGTAGCGACCGATACGAACTTCCGGTATACGTGGGCTTAATGCTGACGCTTTATCTTCAACGTCAATCGTGTACTTAATAGCTGCGGCACCTTCATCAACACCAGCTGCCAAGCTGCTTTTGCCTAAAATAACTGGAACCGTGTTGTCGCGAACAACAACAACGTCGATTAAGCTTTCTTGCATCATACCTTTTAAGTTAGCGTCTGTCGTTTCAATTGCTGTTGCTTGTAGTTTTAGTTTAAATGCAATCGAAGGTTGTCCCTTAGGAATAACACCCATTGGAGGGGTCCACTTTAAACCATGAACGTTCGGGTACTGAGTCGCAATTAAACCTGGGCGAGAGCTAATTGGAAAATCAGCAACGTCCATTTTAAACTTTGTAATCTTTGGCGATTTTGCAGTTAATTTGAAATAAAGAACGCCTTCTTTCCCTTCCAGGAAATTTGCGTTGTTGACTTCGTTCGTGCCTTGCAATTTTAAATCGGCGAATTCGCTGCCAACGGGCACCGTCGCTGAAGTGAAAACTGGCGGAACGTATTTTTGTGATTCTGACTGCTCAGTCGTAGGTTCACCTGATCTTAGTGTCGAATATTTTTCCATTGGATCAGACGATTGCCCCATGCACGATGCGAGAAGGGTGCCCGCTGATAACATTAGTAATGTTTTAGTTAAATTAGTTTTCATATTGCACCCCTTATTAAGAATCCGTTACACGACGAAGAGCGAAAGGATAACTTACTTTCACATTCACGCCGCCATGTGGTTGAGGAAATTTCCAAGTTTTTAAACGATCGCGAATACAGTTTTCAACAGGAGCATGACCTAAACTAGAATTACTAATTTTCGCTGTCGACACACTGCCTGATGGACCAATGATGAAGTTCATTGAAACACGGCCTGACAAGTTAGGCTTTTTCTGTAAGCCCTGCTCGTAACAGAATCTAACTTCACTTAAGTGACGGTTAATAACAGCCGCAATCGCGTTACGATCCAGACCGCCTTCCGTCCATGCTTCACTTTCAATGGGTTCAAAGAATGAATTTGAAGTTCCGCCAGCGCCAACCAGAGTTACCTTGCCGTAACCACCGCGACCGCCGCCTTTACCTTTAGTTCCATAACCACCGCCGCCATTTGCACGGTTGCCAGAACCCAGTGGAGCCGCAAACATTCCTTTAGAGTAAACTGACGTTTGTATGCCACCACTGCCAGCAGAACCGCCGCGACCGATACCCGCAGTTGTTTGCGCTTGATTTAATTGCAAGCCACCTTTTTGATTTGATTTCTGCATGCTACCTAAAATTCCAAGCGCGCCCATCTGAGCTACATTCGGAGTTTTCTTAATAGGTGCAATACGAGCATTTTGACTACGAGATACGCGCGCCGTAGGTGGCTTGATTTGTTTTTTAGGTTTAACGATCTGAGCGATTTTCTGCTTAGGCATTTGTTTTTGTGCCGGAGCTACAACCACAGGCGGTTTTTCGATGTCTTTACGATCTAATACCTGAACAATTTCTAGTTCTTCTTTAGGAGGAGTCGCCGATGAAGCAAAATAGCTGATGCCGACAAGGAATAAAGCTAGAACCACAGCAGCCATTGCCGTTTTCTTTAAGATAAGCATGAATTCTTTAGAATCATCTTCGGCTAATTCAACGTTAGGTTGAACCTCTTGCGTTTCTGCCACAAGGCTTAATTCGCCAGTGATCGAACGGATAGGGTAGCGCTTTTTTAAGTTGAAAAATTTTTTTTCAACAGATTCTAAAACTGTGAATTCAATGCCTTCTTTTTTAAGGGCGTCTAAATCACTGCACACTTCCATACGACGAGTATCGTGTCTTAGGATAAAGCTTAACTCGCTTGTTTCCCATTCAACAGCACGAACAGCTTGCCCGTGTTCGTTCTCAAGAAAATAAATTTGTTTTTGTGTTGATGACATAATTACCTCATCCCTTTAGTACGTGCTACTCGATCACGGAAGTTCTTGCGAACGCCGATGAGATCGTCGATCGATTTTTCATTTTCAACTACAGATAGCGCTTCCATTGGAAGCTGGTATTTACCGCCTACAGATTGATCGCCGAAATGAACATCTGTAGAAAGAGCCGAAGGCTGCTTAGCCGATGGCTGCGCCGTGGTTGCTTTATCCTGAGCGGGTTTCGCAGCTACCTTTGTTGTCGCAGTCTGTTTAGACATCACTTTTGGATTTTTAGACAAATACGAGGTTTTCTCTTTTGCGGATACAGTTGTTAGTCCAAGCAAAATGGAAATTAGAAGAATATTAGTTTTCAATTTCTACCTCCCCGTGAGCTTAGACGTGATTCTAAGTAAGCAACCATCGGGCCACGTCCCAGAGCTTTTTGTAACGATTTGAATTTCTCTATGTCATTGAAATTAAAAGGATCTTCGGAAATGTCCTTTTGTAGCTTAGTTGCCTCTGCCGCCACTTTGTGGCGCTCACGAGTAAAGTTTATAAACGGGCTGCCTGCCTGACCGCTCATCTCGGCCGCTTTCTTAAGTTTTTCAATCTCAGAGAATGCTAAACGCGAGCCAGGTTTGTTAGACTCTTCAGATAAATCGTATAGATCTTTAAATACGGAATGCTTAATCGCTGTATCCCACATTTCAGATACTTTTTCTTTAACTGCGATAGCTTGCGTGATGTACGGTTTTACTTGAAGTTGAACTTGCTCTTGGTAGAATTTTTTCTGATTGGCATCTAATTGTTTTGGCGCTGGTAATGCCAAGATATCTTGAACAAGTTTTGAATTTTCGTGATAAACCTGAGCCAATAAAATCAGCTGAAGTGACGTGTCCTTCTTTTGAATCGCTGCTTGAGAGCGTTTTTCTAGTTGCTTAATTAGCTTAATACGCTCAACCAAATTTTTTTGGATTAATTTATCCGAACGGCCAGAAAGGGGAGTGTTACCCAGTTTCTTTTGCAGCTGCTCAAACGATTTAATTTCCATCGAACGTGCTAAAATTTGCGCCTCAAATGTTGTTTTAGAAGATTTGTTAGCTAGAACTGAGTTTGCTACACTGATGTCGGCTGATTTTTCATATGTAATTACGCCAGCTGCCGCGTACAATTGCGGGTTAGCCTTTAACACGCGACTATACTTAGAAAATAGTTTCTTAGGAGCCGGGCTAAAATGAATCAGCTGATAAGCCGCATATTGGTTTTTGTCTAGGTCTTTCGATACCGACATAAACTTCAAGTACTCAGCCGATGGATCTTGATGAGCTAATTCCATAAGTAGGGCAATTTTGAAATGATGTTCTGCTAAACCGGATTTGCTTGGCGTTACTTGTTTTAACAATTGTAGTGCACCAGCGAAATCCATACGCATTTCAGCAACCCAAGCGGCTTGATCTAGTGCCCAGTTTTTCTCGGCAACAGTTAATCCATCTAAGCCTAAATATTGTTCAGTGGCTTTAGCTACGATGTCTAGATTTTTTAAACGTAAACCAATCGCCACTTTATTTTTGATTAGAGTTTTCTTTTCCACCGCTGGCCAGCTCGCGTACGCGATTTTATCTAATTTGGCAACCTGGGCTTCTAATTGTTCTTTAGAAGAGGCTTGATTGTTAATGATTTTCGCAGATTGGTTTAAAATTGATTTTCTCCATAGACCCAAGAAGTACGCAGTACGTGCCTTAAATGCCTGAGCAAATAGTAGAGCGTCCACTTCGATTTGTGGTTCATTCTTTAAAAGCACTGATGAATCTAAACATAATTCAGACGATTTTTCACGTAAGTGCGCCGGAGCTTTTGTATCCATGGCGATTTCACGGAATAAGTCTGCTGCTTGTTGATAATCTTCATTTTCATAGAAGATATGACCGATTTGGTATTTAATCTCGTCACGTTTTGGACCTTTAGGGTTTAGCTCAAGGTATAAACGAAACGAAGATAATTGCATGCTAGGATCTTTAGATAATTCCGCCGCTTCGATGGCACCTAACAATGACCCTTCGAACATACGAGCTAGGCGTGTCTCTGAACGATCCATTTTTGAAAACAGCTGTGCTGATTTCTTGAACGCATTAAACGCTTCATCGTACATTTTACGTTTTAATGAGGCATGGCCAGTCCAGTAGCTCATTTCCGCATCGTCAAATGCCGTAGTGTATTTACCAAAACCAATGATTAATTCTGTCGTCGGAGCGCGCTCTTCGGCTTTGCCCCAATCAGTTAATATTTTCTTTAAATTAGATTGCGCCACTGAACACTCTTCTGTGTTCTTCGCGCATGCTGGGCCTTTAAGTAAAGCAATGGAACGATCAATTTCTGTTAATAGTTTGGCTTTACGGCCAAGATCGTACTGAATACGAGTGATTTGAATTTGGCCCTCGAGCTGACTAGCGAAATCGATGTCTTGCTTACCGATGACGGCCCAAACTTTAAGTGCACTTTCTTTTTTAGCGGTGCGATCTAATTCTGTAGCTAAATAAACCAAGTTTTTTTGGCGCGCTGATTCTGGACTCAATGCCGCTAACGCATAGATGTCAGATTCAACAATGTCATTTCTAGCCATGAATGTCGCTAAATCGCGAGAGACTTCTTCTTGGAAGCTAGTATCCATGACGATGGTTTTAGTTTTTTCTGTTTTTGATGGCTTCAAAAACAGATTTTTGTTTTTTAGAAGCGTGATCATTTGAACTTGGGCTTCTTTTGTTTTGCCCATGTTGTATTGGCACCAAGCATCGCGGTAAAGCGCGTAGCCTTTTTGTGGATTTTCATTAA
The DNA here is from genome assembly GCA_002344565.1 of Bdellovibrionaceae bacterium UBA2351. Taxonomy (GTDB): domain Bacteria; phylum Bdellovibrionota; class Bdellovibrionia; order Bdellovibrionales; family Bdellovibrionaceae; genus UBA2316. Next base: position 8,306 of record DDTZ01000076.1, read on the forward strand.
TTTTTAAAGAGTCGCGAAATAATTTAGAGGATTTTTCAAATTCACCTTTATAGAAAAGAATATCAGCCCATTGAATTTGGGAGACCGCGACCACTTCTTTTTTGTTCTGCGCCGATTTTTTAACGATGCCCGCGTATATTTTCACTGCTTCATCTTGTTTCTGCATTAATAGATGCAAATGCGCCGTTTGTAGTAATACACGGCCTTTTTCCTGGGCCTTCAGTGAGGGAAGAACGTGCGTGTAGATTTTTACCGCTTTCGTTCTGTCGGATTCAATTTTAGTTTTATAGATTTGATCGCCTTTGCCTTCTTTTTCCAAAGATAGGATACGGGCGCGTTCTGCGTACAAGTCAGCTAAACGCAATGCTAATTGGGACTGCTTGTACATCGTGTCGGTATCTTTAGTTGATATCACCGATTCTAATTTCTGAATTAGTGAGTCGTGAGTCGATAGATCCAGCTTCTCTGCTGCTAGGGATAAGTGGGCAGCTAGTAGCGATGACATCGCCACAAATCTGATCGCAGTCTTAAAAAATTTAGAAGATAAAGAAGCCTGTATCATAATCGTTCTCACTTATTTCCTGCATCCGCTGTTTTAGGAGCGATTGCAACTTTGCCAGGTAGTACGGCAAATGCGTATTTGTCGTATCCAGCCATGCCTCCAGCTCGTAAGATCAAACTGATTTTATCGTAATCAGCATCTTTGTCCGCTTGGATGATTAATGAGTTTTTCTCTTCAGTTTTTAGGTCGATAAGTGTCTTAACAATATCTTCCGTCGATGTTTTTTTATCTTCTACGAAGATGTCGTTATCTTCCATTCGGATAACGATCCCTGCTGCCATGATTTCCGTCGCAGCAGCCGTTGGAAGCGATGTCTTTTTGCCGATTTCGATATTTTGTAATTGGCCATTCATGTTCGAGAGCAAGAAGATAACCAAGATACAAAACGCATCGATCAATGTCGTTAAGTTCATCGCAAACAAAAGGCTCTTGCCTTTAGCCTTAGCGCCAGAAGCGCGAACACGCTTTTGTACCAGCAGAGGGCTGTTTTGAATTTGAGTAGCTAAAATACCTTGTTTCATTTCCTACGTCCTGTTTAGTTCTGACAAATTTAGATTGGCGAAAGACCGATGTCTTTGATGCCGTTCTGCTTTAATAAGTCCATGAGACGAATCACTTGATCATACTTAGTCGTCTTAGTTGGCAGAATATGAGCGTTCTCAATTTTTCGAGAGGTAGTAGCAAGAAGATAACTTTTTGCTTTCGTCCAATCGATTTGCCCATTTCTAGCCGCTAATGTTGAAGAGGAATCAGCTGCTTTTGGGGTTTTAACCGTAACAACGATATTGTTTTTCTCGTCGATCGATAGCCAAAGGCTGGCGCGTGGGTCAGTTTCTTCTATACTTTGTCCACCAATGGCTTGTTTTGTTTCAATGGAACGGACTTCAACCCAAACCACGGTCATCAACAAGAAACAAATACAGACAGAAAGAATATCGAAAACGGGAAGCAAATTAAGCTCGACGTTTAAATCTTTTTTTCCACCTGATCCAGAAGCTAATCCCATATGAACTCCCTATTCCTGGCTTGCTTTTGATTTCTTTTGAACTGGCTCGTAACTATAAGTTAACCAGTTGTAGACCATCAAAGCCGTTTGATTTACGTCTTCAGAAACTGAATTGGCGCGGTTTTGTAAAATGGCGAAACTAGCTAATGCCGGGATCGCAACTAATAGACCGTAAGCGGTTGCGTACATCGCCATTGAGATACCTTGTGATAAAAGAGCGGCTTTTTCTGCGGCGTTTACGTTGGCAACGGCTGCGAAAGAATCGATTAGACCGATGATTGTACCTAATAGACCGGCTAATGTTCCGATGTTACCGATAGCTGCCAAGAAACCAGTTCGTTTTTCAACGGCTGATGCTTCAGCTAATAATACTTCATCCATTTTAGATTGGATTTCTTCACTGCCGCCGCGAGCTTGGGCTGCTTGAGTTCCAGCAACGATAACTTTACCGATCGCTGAATCTTTTTGTGAAAGCTTTTGTGCTTTTGCTAGAACCGTTTCTAGACGACCTTTTTTAATGTCCTCTTCAAATGTCTTTGCTACTTTTTTATTATCTAAAGAGCGCGACACATAAAGCGCGTAGACTCGTTCAATGATGATCGCTAGAGAGACAATCTGTCCAACGAAGATGATCCACATTACGAAGCCACCGTGGCCGAATGCATTGATGATATTTGTAAAAAATGCCATAACTACCTCTTTTTTCATGTTTTTACAGGTCAGGACCTGTTTCCGGGGAGGTAGAGAGCAACGAGTGGGCCGAGTCGTCAGATGCAAATGATGCTGAGTAGAGGTTAAAAAACGGTGAATGACAAAGTTTTATACAGCCGAAAATGACAATTGCGGTCTGCACTGAAACAAAAACGGTCCCTGTTATTTTCTGAACAGGGAGAAATTACATACCGATCGGAAAAGCCCTAGTGAAGATTAAGGGCCTCTGTATTCACTTTCATTTTCGTTACTAAATCAGGGTCCGAGCACGCGATCTCTGTAGCCTTAAGCTCACACAGTGGAAGAGTGCCTTTTGCAAACTCCATATTAAACTTTAACGGGAATTTTGGGGCTTCTTGAGGAGTGATCATCAACTGCTGACGCCATCTTAGCTCCCAAACTTTTCTCCAAGACTGAGCGGTTAGAGCGATCACGACCGGCTTCTTTTCTTTTAAATCGGCTAAAGTGCCTTGGGCCAAGGTAAAGTCTAAGGTAACTACGACATTTTCATTTAATTTTACCGTTAGTGTTGAAGTTTTGTTTTCTTTTTGAGCGAAGTCAAAAATGTAGTAAAGGCCTTCAGGTTGAATATTGTCAGATTCACCTTTGTTGGTGGCTAGCGGCTTACCCGGAGCTTGAACTTTATTTAAAGTCTCTCCACCGAAACTTTTTATGTTGTAGGTGATAACATTTCCCGATGTGCGAGCCGCATCGAGAACACCCCGAGCTAACGAGTTCTTTTCTTGGATTTCTAAATAGAATTTATAGAGCTGGAAGAGTTTCACTTTTAATTGGTCGTTATTAGTTAATTTCGCTACCGTGCTAAAGTAAGCTAGTTTGTCTTTAGCATTAGGATAGTGAGCATTTATTTTTTGTTCGATTGCCTTAATACGAGCCGCGTTTACTTCTGCTGTTTCCGTCATTTTACAGTTCTGAATCAATGTTTTTTCAAGAGCCAGTAATTCGATCGGGTGTTCGATTTCTTTCTTCTTTGTTTTTTCTGCCGTGATTAGAGTTTCTATCTTGGTATCAAGGCATTTTGTTAGTGATGCCATATCTTTGATCTCTGCTGTGGCTACACTTACGGGTTTGTCTTTTGCGGCATTTTCTTTGTCCTGAGGTGTAGCTTGTTTAGCTACAGCAGGTTTAGCAAACTTGCTGTCTACTTTAGCTTCTTTTGCAAGGTTATCATAAACGGCGCGTTTTGCATCGACCGCCAGATTTTGTTTTTCGGTTTCAGCGAACATTTTTATAGTGGCTTTAGATTTAGGGTAGTCTTTGTTCAAAATATTAACCATAAACAGAGTCATGTATTCATCTAGCTTTGGCTCTCGAGCCGACTCAAAATCGCAAAGTGATAAAGCCGATAATTTAAGTTCGTATAAATCACGAGGAGATATGACTTCAATTTTATCTGTCTTAAAGCCAGCGATACCCGGAGTTACGGTTTCGCTGAAACATTTTTTAAAATCAATAACTAATTGAGTTTCCTTTTTAGCATCTTTCGCGGCGATCTCGGTTGGTTTCGGTGCAGGTGCAGGTGCAGGTGTTGGGACCGGTGGCGCTGTCGGCACGGTAACTGTCTGAGGTACTATCTTAGTAGGAGCCGGCAGTGCAACTGGTGTGGGAGGTACAGTAGGTGTTGAGGTAGGTCTAGGTATGGCTGGTGCATTCGCTTCTGCAGAGATTTGGTCATAAATTTTTCGGCGTTCCGATTCAGGCAGGTGTTGACGTTCGATTTCATAGAATGCTTCGACGAAACCTTCGGCATCGATAAATTTAACTTCTGCGAAATCGATGATTTTTTTTGTAACCAAAGCTTCGGCTACATCGACAGCTACTGAGGTCGGTTTCTGACATGACTTTAAAATCGCTAGTTTTGTTTCGAATAGTTTTTTAGCTTCAATGACTTCAGCATTTTTACTGCGTTCGATACCCAATAAATTAGCAACCGCTGGAACAACGCAATCTTCGTATTTTTCGATATCTGATTTATGAGCAGCCGCTTGTTCTGGCTTCGGGGTGACTGTTGCCTGAGGAGTAGAACTTACACCGCCCGGAGTTTGTGTTGTTGTTGACGACGATGTGTCTGCTTTAGGAGGCGTTGCTTTTGTTGGATCAGCTGCAGGGGCCGGCGTGACACCCGATGGACTTGGCGTTTCAGCATCGTCCTCTTTTGGCGGTGTTGGTTTCGGGTCAGGTTTAATTGGTCCCGTGGCATCACCTTTTGCTTCTACTTTGTCAGGAGCTTTAGATGAACTGCTGGACTTCTTTTTAGTGCAACCAGAAGCAAGTGTTAAGCAGCTTAAAGCTATAAATAGTAGTTTTGTTCCTGGCTTCATCATAAGGACTCCCTTCTGTAACTCTAGAACTCAATACAAATTCTGTGGCAGGGGGAGACTGGATTTAAATAGACTTCAAAAGAAGAAGGCTCAAGCCGAGACGACTGCTGTCTAATAGTTTGACAGGGGGGGTGGGTAAAAAAAGCCCCGGGGGTACCGGGGCTTTGATATTATTCTAAGAAGAATTGTTTTATACCGAATAAGCCCGAGCTTACTTCGATTGATCTCTGATCCGCAGAGAAGTGGATGTTGTCGGTTGAAGAACTGTAGCCTTCAAGAACCCATACTTTATCTACAGGCTTCTGTTTATTATTCTGCCAATCAACGGGCGTCACATTGACGATCTCGGGGCGACCGCTATTTGCTTTGAACTTGATCACTTGCATTTGTCTCCAGCTTTTTACCACCCCATAGAATAAATCCGGAGTTTTTTCATCACTGAATACCTTCGCTAGACTCGCATATTCAATTACCTGAGGCATGTTGAAAATGTCTTGAGTTAAGTAAGCATCCTTGTCCGCAGTTACAATTTGTAGAGACGTCGCACTGTAGTAATCGTTCGCATTTTTGCTCTTGAACTTCATCAAACTTATGTTTTTAGAATACGACCGAGGTAATGATATATAGGCTAACTCAGCCGCCGGCATTTCAAGCATATCGACTAGAGTCGCCTGAATTCCCTTTCCTGATTTAACTAGCTTTAACGACGTTAGACTTGTTGCTGTGTTTAGTACCTCTTGTTCTTTAGTTGGGTACGTATCATTTACCCAGCTATCAGACACAACCACTGTGTCACCTTCGATTGCTAAAACTTCCCCTGGTATGTTGAAACCAGTACCGCAGGATAATTTTCGATCTTTCCAAATCAGAGGAAACAATTCGTTTTTCGTTGCTGTACTGTATGTTTTTGCAAAGTCTTTCTTTAAATCAATTGGCGTTTTCTTTAAAAGATAAATTTCGTTATTGAATTGTTTGATTTGCGATTGAGTCGTTTTCGTTAAACCGCAGTTTTCGATAACAACGGTTGCTGGTTCTGCGGCTTTGTCCGGTGAAACCAGTTTCAATTCGTTGCTTGCACTCACCAGTGTTTCGCCTGTCTCTAATGTTAGAAACGTAGCTTGCGAGCCGTAGTAACGACCGGGAGGCATTATACTCATCGCCGCTGAACTGGTTACGCTAACGGAAAGAGTCGATTCAGA
>DDTZ01000090.1 GCA_002344565.1 Bdellovibrionaceae bacterium UBA2351
CAAATTAATTTGATCGATACACCGGGGCACGTGGATTTCAGTTACGAAGTTTCGCGTTCTCTGGCTGCTTGTGAAGGCGCCATCCTTGTTGTCGATGCCGCTCAAGGTGTCGAGGCGCAAACGTTAGCAAACGTTTACTTAGCTTTAAATAATAATTTAGAAATCATTCCTGTATTAAACAAAGTCGATTTGCCGTCGGCAGATCCAGAAGGTGTTTCAAAGCAAATCGAAGACACGGTGGGGTTAGATTGTTCTGAAATCATCCATGCCTCGGCTAAAGAGCGCATTGGAATCACCGAAATTTTAGAAGCCATCGTACAAAAAGTTCCGCCACCTAAAGCTGATCGAAGTCTACCCCTGCGTGGTTTGATTTTCGATTCTTGGTTTGATGCGTATCAAGGCGTTGTCGTATTGATTCGTGCGATGGACGGTGTAGTTAAGGTCGGTGATCGTATCCGTTTCATGGCCACGGATAAAAACTATGAAGTTCTAAGAATGGGTAAATACAAGCCGTTCCCGATGGCTGTTAAGCAATTGGACGCCGGTGAAGTGGGCTTTGTCATCTGTGGTATCAAAGACATTCGCGACGTAAAAGTCGGCGATACAATGACGATGTTAAAAAATGGGGCGGCAGAACCTCTGCCTGGTTTCCAAAGAATCAAGCCAATGGTATTTGCGGGTATCTTCCCAATCGATGCGACTGACTATGAAAACTTAAAAGACGCTCTAGATAAACTCGCGCTGAATGATTCCAGCTTAACATTTGAAGTGGAAAAATCGGCGGCGTTAGGCTTCGGCTACCGTTGTGGCTTCTTAGGTCTCTTGCACATGGAAATCGTACAAGAACGTTTAGAACGTGAATTTAACTTAAATCTTATCACGACGGCACCAACGGTTGTTTACCGCGTTCACTACACCAATGGTGATGTGAAGGAATTAGATAATCCGTCACAGATTCCAGATGAATCTAAGATCGTTAAAATGGAAGAACCATTTGTTAAAGTGACGATCCATACACCGACAGAATACATCGGTAGTATTTTGAAAATGTGCGAAGACAAGCGTGGTCAGCAATTGAAAATGGATTACGTCAATGAAACGAAAGTAATCATTGAGTACCGTTTGCCAATGAATGAAATGGTAATGGATTTCTACGATCGCTTGAAATCGATCTCCAAAGGTTACGCATCGTTAGAATATGAATTAATGGATTTTGCAGAATCTGATTTGGTTCGTCTAGACGTTTTGATTAACAGTGAACCGGTCGATGCTTTAAGTTTGATCGTGCATAGATCAAAAAGTATCAATCGCGGTCGTTCATTAGTTGAAAAAATGCGTGAATTGATTCCACGTCAACAATACCAGGTCGCGATTCAGGCCGCTATCGGTGCTAAAATTGTAGCGCGTGAAACATTATCAGCGATCCGCAAAGACGTAACAGCCAAGTGTTACGGTGGTGATATTTCTCGTAAGCGTAAATTATTAGAGAAGCAAAAAGAAGGTAAGAAGCGCATGAAGCAAGTGGGCCATGTGGAAGTGCCGCAAGAAGCATTCTTGGCTATCTTGAAGGTTGAAGACTGATTAAATATTCGAATTTACTTAGTTAAGTAATATTTGTGAAAATGCTCCAAATTTTGGAGCATTTTTTTTAATGCATACTTCTATATCAAAGAAAAGCAGCCTCAATAAACAGCAAATTTGTGTTTTCTTATCGATTTCTTAGATTTGACCCCGCGTTATTTCGGGACAAAGCCGTGGGTTTATTCCTAAAATAGTGAAGTTTAATCGCAATGTGGGGACTTTTCTAATGAGTGATTCTAAGTCGAAATCTGGTGAGAGCGCTTCTCCGTTTAATATATTTGCTAAGACATTTTGGACGGAAGGATGGGGTTCAATTATCACGGCAGTGATGATTGCCTTGTTTATTCGTTGGGCATTCTTTGAGGCCTACGTTATTCCGTCAGGCAGTATGTTGCCGTCGCTTTTGATTCACGATCATATTTTTGTAAACAAATTCGTATACGGTTTGCGCGTGCCGTTTAGTGAAAAATGGTTGGTTGAGTTCAATCCAATCAAAACGGGCGACGTTATTGTATTTAAATATCCAGAAGACATGAACACATTCTTTATCAAACGTGTGGTGGGGCTGCCGGGCGATAAAATCGAATACGATAATGGTGTTCTGTATATCAATGACAAAGTGGTTGAGAAAAACGTTCCTATTTCTGAAGAAGATTGGAATTGGTTAACGGATAAAGACTTTAGTGATGGTCATGTGGGTTTAGGCGGACCAGAACAATTCGCGCATTTTACCGAAACGTTGGCTGACAAGAAGCATACGATTATTATGCGAAAAAACCGTGATTACGATGAAAGGTATCAAGCTAAAATAGTTCCTAAAGACAGCTTGTTTGTAATGGGCGATAACCGAGATAATTCTAAAGACTCTAGAGTTTGGGGATTCTTACCAAAAGAAAATATTTTGGGACGGGCTATGTTTGTTTGGTTAAGCTGTGAAGATACGCTACCAGGCATTCGATTCTTGTGTGATCCAACGACCATTCGCTGGAAACGTTTTTATCACCAAGTGAATTAAACTATGTCAAAAAAGGGAACCTGGAAACAAGCGCTATTCACATTTTTAAGTCCGCTTGTTTTGATTTTAGTATTACGTTGGGCCATTGTAGAACCCTTCGTGATTCCCTCAGAAAGTATGGTTCCTAACCTGCTAGTTCACGATCATATTGTTGTAAAAAAATTTTCGTTCGGATTAAAT
>DDTZ01000093.1 GCA_002344565.1 Bdellovibrionaceae bacterium UBA2351
CCTTCTGTTGATCTTTTTGAGTTAACTCAAGATTTATTAGATCGCGGTATTCGCGTTCCTATCATGATCCGTTTCACTGATATCATCAAAGCGCGCGTTCAATTACTATACAACTGCTTCAACAAAGCTATTTCCGAATTCGGTTACAAAGCAGAATACAACGGTGTTTACCCAATCAAAGTGAACCAACAACGTCACCTGGTTCAAGATATCGTACATTTTGGCAAAGACACTCGTTTAGGTTTAGAGTGCGGTTCTAAACCGGAATTGCTTGTAGTTCTTGCCCTAATGAACAATCCAAATGGGGTTATCATTTGCAATGGCTTCAAAGACATCGAGTACATCGAAACAGCTATCTTGTCACAAAAGCTTGGTAAAAACACAATTATCGTTGTGGACCGTAAAGAAGAATTAAAGATGATCATCCAAGTTGCCAAGAAATTTAACACTCGCCCAAAAATAGGTTTCCGCGCTAAATTAAATACGCAAGGTGCAGGCAAATGGGTGGATTCTTCAGGTGCTCGTTCTAAGTTCGGCTTAACAGCGATCGAAATCGTTGAAGGTATCGAGCTTCTTAAACAAGAAAACATGATCGACTGCCTTGAGCTACTTCACTACCACATTGGCTCTCAAGTTCCATCAATCCAAAGCATCAAATCGTCTCTGAAAGAAGGCGCACGTTTCTATACGGAAATCCATCAAATGGGTGCGACGGGACTAAAATACATCGACGTGGGCGGCGGCTTAGGCGTGGATTACGATGGTACCGGACATTCAGACTCCTCAATTAACTACTCTGAACAGGAATATGCTAACGACGTCGTTTCAATCCTCCAAGGTCTATGCGATGAAAAAGGAATTCCACATCCAAATATCGTAACGGAATCAGGTCGCGCGTTAGTTGCCCATCACTCGGTTCTAATCTTTAACGTTCTAGGCGTAAATCACCTACACAGAAGCGCTCCTCCACGCTTAGTAACTAAAAAAGATCCAGGCATCATGCAAGATCTCCAGTACATCTATGAAAAAGTAAACATCAACAATATCAACGAGTGCTTCAACGATTTAACACAATCGAAGCAAGAAACTCTTCAATTGTTCACCTACGGCGTATTGAACCTTGAACAACGCGCTTGGTGCGAAACAATGTACTTCTCGATCGCAACGAAAATGCTTCAAATATCTAAAAACGCTCCCGACGTTGAAGATATCGAGGCGACTCTTCGCCAAGAACTTTGCGATACGTATTACTGCAACTTCTCGGTATTCCAATCCGTTCCAGATTCTTGGGCCGTTGGCCAATTATTCCCTGTAATGCCTATCCACCGTTTAAAAGAAGAACCACACCACGAAGCGACTTTAGCTGACCTAACATGTGATTCTGACGGTAAGATGGAAAAGTTCATTGATTCTAAAACGGGTCAATACAAACAGACTTTACAAATCCACGAAGTAAAAGAGACAGAATCCTACTACCTAGGCGTATTCTTAACGGGCGCTTACCAAGAAATCTTGGGCGATTTACATAATCTATTTGGCGATACGGATGCGGTTCACATTTCTATGGGCCCAGCCGGCTACACAATCGATCATTACGTTCCGGGTGACACTGTAACTGAGGTTCTTTCTTACGTTCAGTACGATCGCAATAAGATGATTGATAACGTTCGTCAGGCATCTGAAGAATTCATCCAAAAAGGCAGCATCTCTAAACAAGAAGCCAAGTTGTTGATCAAGCACTATGAAGAGGGCCTATCAGGTTACACGTACCTAGAAGACCTTGAGTAATCCGAATAAATAAAAAAATGGCGCTATCACTAGCGCCATTCCTTGAAGATTTAAACTAACAGAACAAAATTACTGACATTTATAAGTTGAAGACGCTTTCAGTTTAGCGGCTTTAAACACAAGGTTCAATTTACCTTTAGTCGATTTATCAGCAGTTGGACGTACTGACTTTGCAATATCTAAAGTCAAATCGACATCACCACCATCGAATGTGTATGAATCGCCACCCATACGGTGCGCAGCCGTCACGGGCATTAATTGAGGCTGAGCTGCCGAAGGCTCAACGATTAGGTAAGACTTGCTTACTGATGAACATACCGTGATTTTTTTTGCGAACTCAGCAGCGATTTGCTGATCACCAGCCGCTGGCGTTGATGTGCACACCTCTGCTTCTTTAGTACCAATTGGACATTGGATACCAGCAAATGCCGATGTAGACAAAATAACTAATGACAATACTAGCGTTTTCATAAGGACCTCGGGGTTTGGGTTTAGACCACCCCAAGGTAGTTGAGCGGAAGCTCCACTTCACCTGTCAGATTTTAGACAGGTAAAAAGTATACTAACGAGCCTGTCCTGCGGTTTGATCCCCACGTGCATTGCGTTTGCCATTGGCCCCTACTGAGGCTTTTTCGGGTTGATTAAATGAAGCTATACTTTCATTGCAAATCCATGGATCTAAAATGTCCACACCCTGCCTAACTCGAAAGCTTTTCTGAAAGTTTTTTCCATGAATTTGAGGCGAAGCATACGCACACTCACTTTGGGTTAATACACGCTCGCTCGTTCTATACTTTACAGAGTTCTGTTCTCCTTTAGGAGCTTTAGGAGTAAATTCAACAGCCACCTTATCTAAGACACATACGTTGTTTACAACTCTAAAGCGATACCAGCGATGATACTCCCCATCTTGTATACGATCTTTAAGCTCACTCTTCACAGCAGAGGTCATTTCAGCAGTTGGTTCGAACGAAGGAACATTTTTGCTGGCCACAACGGCCAGCGTCCATGTTTCTTCCTGAGCCTCTTTGTTAAATCCAGAACTCGCGTAAACTGCAGTTTTAGAATCACCACTCATATTGAATTGAAACGTTGGCAATCCACTCTTTGAGTAACTGACTGGATCTTTTGTCGTCACCAAAGTGCTAGGTTTTTTTAAGTTCCCCAAACCACGCTTCTCCAAAAAGCGATTCGCAAATTCAGCGCAATTTAGGTTATTGGGAATTTCATTAAGCTCACCGAATAATGGTTTTGCCCCATTTTTACTTCGGCATAAAGCCCGTGTCGCTTTTTTAATGCACTCTTGGCGATCTGAACTTTTAACGCTATTACATGATTCAACCGCCGAAGCAGATTCAGCATCTTCCAATCGAATACTTTTAGATTCTGCATCTACACAATAGGAAATAGGTTTTTCAGCAGCCACTTTGTCTTTAGAAAAAGCAAAATTACCAGCAACTAAAAGCAATACAACTGCAAATGTATGTTTCACGGAATATCTCCTTGAAGTAAATCTGACCTTACTAGATCGGCAAAAAGGAGCATTCCTTAACAAGACTATACTTAGAGCCAGAAAACGAAAAGCCCCTCGATTTTCACCGAAGGGCCTATAAAGAAACTAAATATTAAAACAGCTTGTTAGTAATTATTTACCAACATTTGTGTTTTTCATTTCAGTCATACCTTGTTGGATACGAGCCTGAAATTCATTTTCCATTTCAATCAAATTGCTAGCAGACAGACTCAAAGTCGTTCCAGCTGGGCAACTTGTACCTTTTGCAGAAACTACTTTTAGTTCAGCAATTGGATTTTGTGATGTCGGCTGGTTAATTAAACGAAGAACATCGCCTTCATCTAATTGACATTGGCTACCATCAGCTTCTTCAACTGTTAAATCAGCATGAACAACCATCAAACGACCTTGAGTTAAGATCTGAGCTGGGTCCATAGTTGTGTTGTTTTGAACAGCTGCTTGTTGTTGTTTAAGAGCTTGCTCAACTTGAATACGAACTTCTTCTTTAATTTGTTCGCTGATTGCAACTTGGTTGTACTGTTGTTGAACCGCGATCACTTCATTATCAGCCGCAATACGATCGTAGTTAGCCTGGATTAATGACATTAATAGGTAGTCAGTTAACCAATACGCAGGAGAGTAGTACGTTACGTATGGACGGTAGTAATTGTAATACCAAGGATTATAACTCCAGTGCCAGCTGTAAGAAACTGGGCGTGACCATGTAGTCAATGTCCAGCTGTAGTAGTTATAATCGTAGTAAGATGGACGGTAGAAATATGAAGGGTATCCGTAGTAGTTATTTTGAACGTACACAGTAGTGTAGTTATTATTGTACTGACGGTAGATCACTGGTCTGTTGTTCCAAGTCGAGTACTTCTCTTGATACACAGTTTTACCATAACGATCTTGTTGGTATCTTAAACCATCTTTAGTTCTGATTTCAGAAACACCACTTTTGTATTTTGTAACAACGTCACCATTTGCACGGCGTTCAGTATCGCTGATTTTGACTTCCTTACCTGTTTTGTCGTAACGGATCGATTCTTTTCTTACGCTTCCGTTTTTATCAACAAACGTGTGAGTGTAGCCCTTGCCATCTTTATGAACTTTATCAGTCGTACCGTCAGCACGTACGCGGCTTTGACCTGGCTTAAGTTCCTTTAAAAGAATTGTTCCATTTTTGTTAACTTGTGGTTGGCTGTTTGAGTAACCACCGTAGTTATTTTTAGGCTGAACAGGTTTAGCCGTATCATACTTAGGTTTTGAATATGTATAGTCATTGTATTTGTAGTTAGAGCTCGAACCACCATAGTTTGGAGTCGTGCTTGGTTTTGAAGACGAGCTTGAACCATAGCTAGACGACGAACCATAATTTGGTTTGCTTGAACTAGAAGACGATGACGAACCCGAGTTACTTTTTGAAGACGATGAGTTTCCGTAAGTTACTGTAGGCGCATTGTACTTATAGTTAGATGATGAACTTCCATAGCTAGACGACGAACCATAATTTGATTTATTAGAGCTAGATGACGATGAACTTCCTGGGGTAACAGTCGGTTTTGGAATCGACTTGTTATAGTTGTAGTCATTGTAGCTAGGAGAATAGCTAGGTTTACTTGAACTAGAAGATGATGAACCAGAGTTACTTTTTGAAGACGATGAGTTTCCATAAGTCACTGTTGGAGCATTGTATTTATAGTTCGAAGACGATGACGAACTTCCATAGCTAGAAGACGAACCATAACTTGGTTTGCTAGAGCTATAAGATGATGATCCTGAACTACTTTTCGAAGATGAAGATGATGAACCATAGTTGTAGCTAGAAGAAGAACCACCATAGTTTGGTTTGCTTGATGAGCTTGAACCAGACGAATATGATGATGAACTTCCTTTGCTGCTAGAACCAGATGAGTATGAAGATCCACCGCTGCTTTTTGAAGACGATGAGTTTCCATAAGTCACTGTTGGAGCATTGTACTTATAGTTAGATGATGATCCACCATAATTTGGCTTGCTGTTGCTTGAAGAGTTTTTGTTTTGAGCGTGAGCTGAAAACGCAACCATTGAAACAACAACCGCGAAAGACAGAACATTCTTATTGAAAGTGTTTTTCATAATGTTACCTTTTTTGGTTTAGTTATTTATTTAATTGGACCCCCGCTTTATTTGCCAAAAATTGGCAAATTGCAATAGCAATGTGACGGTAATCTTTATCTGTGCACTTTCTTAACAGATCGATTTTACAAAGGAAACTGGTGTTAAAACGCCAAGCCGTGGTGGGGCCATTTTGCTCAAAACGACCAATCCGTATTATCCGGTCAAAAACACTCACGAATTAGCAAACAAATTCGTGCGCTTTTAAAACCGCTAGGGATGTAGTTTTGCGGTGAATGCATTATGACACCATCCCATGCGCATTTTGTTCGTGTCTTGATATGATACAAAGTTTACATGTTTCAAATTCTGTGATGCGAAACGTTTACAAATTTGGTCGCTGATTTCCTTATTCTCAAAGTGAAACACTCGACAGTGAAATAACGCGAGTCCACAGGCATACCTCTTGTATCTATATCTTTTCAAGAGGAACAATTATGAAAACATTAAGCTTATTATCACTTGTAGTTCTAGCGATCTGTTTCCAAAATTTTAACTTTGTTAATCTACTAGATAAAAAGTATTTCGTAGACGAAAAAGCGCGCGTAACTCACGCTCGAGAAATTTTAGGTACGCACTATAAAAAGAGCGACGTATCAAAACTCGAGGGCGTTAAGTTCTTCCATATTTACTTATATGATTTAGCCCTTAAGAATCTGCCACAAAAACATAAAAAGTATTCTAACCGTATTACAAAGGCTATTATCAAAGAATCTAAATTATACGGAATCGATCCCGTATTTATAGCTTCTATCATTCAGACCGAAAGCTCATTTAACCCCGAAGCACGCGGCCTAGCGGGAGAAATCGGTTTAATGCAGCTTATGCCGTCTACCGCAAAAGAGGTCGCTGAACGCCTAAAGATCAAGTGGAGAGGCCCTAAGACTCTATTAGACCCAGTCAATAACATCCGCATCGGAGCCGCTTACATTAGTCAATTACGCGGTTATTTCGAAAACAAACCATACCGCTATATGGCTGCCTACAACGTTGGCCCTGGTAAAATCGGTAGAATTGAAAACAGTAAAGATGTTCCCAGATTTTACTCAGATAAAGTCATGAAGTATTACGAACAGTTTTACAAGAAAGTCGCTATCATCCAAGTTCCAGACAACTTAGCACTTAATTAATTCCCGCCCTCAAATAAAATAAAACAAAAAAAAACGCGTTCTAGGTTTCCCGAGAACGCGTTTAAAATTTTAATTTTCAGATCATGCACTCTTAGCTTTTATGCCTATGAGTGATGAGCCCGTGAGAAGGATCATAAGGAGAAAGACCTACTGAAACTCTGTCTCCTAAAATCACCTTAATCTTGAACTTTTTCATTTTTCCGCACAGTCGGGCTGTGATTGTCAGCCCGTTTTCAAGTTCAATATGATAAGTTCCGCCACCTGAAAGGTTTGAAACTTTACCCTCAACTGTGACTAAATCATCTTTAGCCATTACAGTTAGTCCTTAAACCGGACTACTAGTAACGAGGTTTTCTGTCGTTGTATCCGCCACCGAAAGACTTACGAGGTCCGCCGCCACCGAAACCACCACGACCGCCGCCACCTTCACGTGGAGCCATTGGTTTAGCTTCGCTAACATTGATTGCGCGACCTGATTGTTCAGTGCCGTTTAATTTTTCGATTGCTGAAGAAGCTTCTGCTTCAGTAGACATTTCTACGAAACCAAAGCCTTTGCTGCGTCCTGATTCTCTATCAGTCACAACTTTAGCTGATTCAACTGTACCAAAAGCAGCAAAGATGTCAGATAATGATTGATCATCGATAGCGTATGATAAGTTGCCTACGTAAATTTTCTTGCCCATGAGTTCCTCCTTAGGATTGGGTGGTCTTCTAAAGGAATTGAGCCTAATGCTATTCTCTTAAGACGGACGCGTACATTGAGCCTCTGTTTCTACACGTTTTTATTTAAAATGCTACAAAAAAACACAGGGCGTTGAGGGTCTCTAACCACTATTAGAGACTTGGGCAGCGGTCCCCCGCTAAAGTTGTTATGATTTGGTTAAAAAGCTAATTCTTCAAACGCTCGAGTGTGGAATTTTTCCTCAGCCTTACACCCTTTAAGGTTAGCTATAGTTAAGAATAGGATTAAAACCCGTAGCTAAGTTGAATTTTAAGAATCTCAATGATTGGGATATTGTAGATAAGATCAATCGTCTTATCTGCTTTATCTCTGTCGCTAGCGTCTAAGTAGCCAAAAATATCTATATTCTTCGTTTTATTAAATGAATGGAAATAAATCGAAAACCAATCAATTCCTAAACTTAAGCCATTTTCCCATGAAAATTGATTGCCCAAACCAAATTGAAAACCCATCGATCTAAAATCAAATAGAGGCGCAATCGGAATCGTCTGAGTTGGGAATATCGACAACTCTAACGACGCCCTGAAGTCATATTTCATTAGTCCATACGACATATAGAAACTTTGAGAGTCACCGAAACTCTTCAGCACTACTCCATATTTAGATTCTTTAATTCCGCCAATATCCAGACTGAATGCCGGGAATTTGATACTTTGAGATTGATACTCTAAAGCAATCGTTTTGCGTTCCGAGATATTATAACTTAAATTCGCACCTAGCTTGCTTGGCAGCCACATGGAAACCAAACCCCAGCTAACACCAACATTGATTGGCTTAAGGTAGCGAAGTTGCCGGCTCGTTCGCTTTTCAACTGTAGTGTCGGTTTGATTTGAAATGACCGCTCGCTCTTCAACTGCCTGTTCAGATTCGTCTTTTCCGATGGCTCCTGGAACGTCAACCGCAACTTCAGTTGGTGCTTTTTCCGCTGTTTTTTTTGGGGCCTTTGCCTGCGCAAATGCTAGTTGAGTAGCTAGTAATATAAAAATTATTTTTTTAAAGACCATGTGTTTAATCCGACTCCATAGTTAAAAGTATCTTTAGGTTTTGCAAAGCGATTTACGTGTGCATAGTAATTATACTTATCCATGAACAAAAATAAATAAGGATTATCATCAGCAATCATTTGATACGCCTTTTCAAAAATCCCAATACGCTTTCTTCTATCCAACGTCATTCGCCCACTTTCAATAAGCTTGTCTACTTCTACATTTTTATAACCGACAAAGTTAGACCCACCTCGCTGTGAAGACTCTGAATGCCATAATTGCTTAGGATCGGGATCAACACCGCCACCGGCCCAAGACAATGCCAATGCGTCGAAACTTAAATCATTTTTTGACTTCATCATTAAATTGAAGTCTTGATATTTTAGTTCCATATCAATTCCAAACGTTCGATAGTCTTCACGCAGATACTGCCAAACTTTTTCAAAATCTTTATTCGCGTAGGTCAGCACAAACTTAAAATCGAGCCTTACGCCATCGACCGTTTTATCCAAGATTCCGTCTTTGTTGCTATCTCCCCACCCCGCCTTTTTCAGAAGCGCAGTTGCTGCCTTAGTGTCCCGAACGAACGGTCTAATTTTGCCGCCGTATTCTTGATTATGCAAAAATGGCCCATTGATAACGTTCAATTGGCTATCAAAGAATACCTTATTAATTTCGTCTTTATTAACTAGCAAGCTCAAGGCCTTACGGATGTTGGGGTCAGTAAACAGTGGCTTAACTAAATTCCAACCGATAAATGACCATGCTTTAGGAATTTTATTTTCGACTTTAACTTTAGTTAACGTTTTCTGAGCCACATCACTGGTCAGTTTACGTTCTAAAAAATCGGCATTTGGAAACTCTAGAAAATCAATTTCTGATTTTTTTAATTTTTCAATTCGAAGCTCTTCATCTTTGATAATCTGAAATTCAATAGTTTCAAAATTATTGAGCCCCTTTAGATGATTTACATTAAAGCCAAAATATTTATCGAAAACCTTTAGGCCGACACGTTTGCCTTTTTCATATACGTCCAACTGATAAGGCCCCGCGCAAATTAGTTGGTTAGGAAGCTGTGTTTTTACGTCGTAAATAGTTTTAGGTAAAATCCAATTTGTAGCCGCTACCTCAAAGTTTTTAAAATAACTATTCTTGAAGTTAATCTTGATCTTATTCGGCGCTAAAATTTCAACCTTATCAATTCCGTCAAAGTACGCCGCCACTGACGGATTAATCGCGGCATTTTTTTTGTAGACATCAAAAGAAAATTGAATGTCATCCGCTTTCAGTTTTTCCCCATTATGAAAAAACACATTGTCGCGAATATAGAAAATGACTGACGAGTTATCCTTTGCCAATTCCCACTTTTCGGCAATTGCCCCCTGCCAAGCATAGGTGTCTAAATCACGCTTTAACAACGAGTCACATGTCCACGTTTGAACATCTACTGCATAATCCGACGTTGATAACAATGGATTGAGCACCTCTGGGTCTTCATTTAGCACCATTTTAAGCTGCCCCGAGCGGTTTTTAGCCGCATGGGTTGTGAAATGAATACATAGAAACAAAATCAGAAGTGGTAGGGCGAATATCTTTTGGCTCATAGGTTCCATTATTTTAATTCTTACTCAGATAGATTCAATGTCGATTCAATAGAATGTTGTTTTCAATGCAAAAGTAGGGTAGCTAGAACGACACTGTAAACCACGAGGAATTATGATACAATTTGATCCATCCACTACAATCTCTTCTGATTTTGGAATTTTTGGAATTCCAGCCAAAGAAGAAGAATCAAAAATCGTGCTATTACCTGTTCCTTGGGAAGTAACTACGTCGTACGGCTCGGGCGCATCCTTTGGTCCAGTTATGGTTCGCCAAGCCAGTGAACAAATCGACTTATTCGATTTGGAAACCGGTAAAGCTTATGAAGAAGGTTACTTCATGCGCGAATATCCTGAAGACTTGAAAAAGAAAAACGACATCTTTAAAGAAAAAGCGCAGAAAGTAATTCAGATGAAAACTGAATTAAACGACGACAAAGAAACTATGGCGAAACTAACAAAAGAAGTTAATATCGCCTGCACAGAAATGACGAACTGGGTTCGCGAACAATCTGAAGGAATTTTAAACTCTGGAAAGATTTTAGGTTTAGTCGGCGGTGATCACTCGACTCCATTTGGCGCCATCCAAGCCGTTAGCAAAAAACTAAAAGGAGATTTTGGTGTGCTACACATCGACGCCCATGCTGATCTGCGCACGGCTTACCAGGGCTTCGAACAATCTCACGCATCCATCATGTACAATGTGATGACTCATGAACATCGTCCAAAAAAATTAGTTCAAGTCGGCATCCGCGATTTCTGCGAAGAAGAATATGACTTTATTCAATCACGCTCTGACATTACGACGTTCTTTGACTTAGAATTGAAAAAACAATTACTGAACGGATCGACGTGGGCACAGTTGTGCCAAAAGATCGTCGAAGAGCTGCCTAAAAATGTATACATTTCATTTGATATTGATGGTTTAGATCCAGTTTTTTGCCCGCATACAGGCACGCCGGTTCCTGGAGGCTTGAGCGTCGACCAGATTTTCTACTTATTCGAATCTATCGTGAAGTCAGGACGCAAGATTGTCTCATTTGACCTCAACGAAGTTTCCACAGGCGGATTAAGCCCTGATGAGGCCGATGATTGGGATGGTAACGTTGGTGCGCGTGTTCTTTATAAACTTTGCGGATGGAGTATTGTTTCGCAAAAAAAGAATTAGCAATCAGCTGACTGTCTTCTTGGGTGCCCTACACTTAGGGCACTTAACTAACCGCGAGCGTAACGTTTATTTAGAGATTCACGAATTTCTGCACCTTCGATGCTTAATCGCGTCCAAGGGATCGCTCTTAAACGTTCAGGCTCAATTGACTCTTCTGTTTCTTCACATACGCCGAAGGAACCGTTTTCGATTCTAGCTAATGCACTCTCGATTTCGATTAATTGATTTCTTAGTCGGTCTTGCATGTTCACAAATTCTTGCTCAGCAAGTACACGTACTGTTTGATCAGCTTCGTCCCCTCCAGTTTCCATATTGTCTAACTGGCTACGCGCATCTCTGACTCTATTCAATAAGTCCGTTTTGATATTTTGCAATTTTGTTTTGCACTCAGCAATCAAAGCTGGCTTTAAAGCGGCATTCCCTGCCATAGTCCCCTCCTTGTTTTATTTTGCCAAAATATTAGGCAAAATTAAATCAACCCCTCTTTTCCTTCCTAAAAACTCTACCTAAATAGAGCCCTAAAAAGGAATGTACCTATTAATAGGTAAGTTTGAAATTTTTGCAACAGTTTTCTTAAATGTACTTAAATCTTGATAAGTATCTGAAAATACGTAGTAAACGTGCGTAATTGTTATGATAGGTATTAGCAAAACATAACCTGACCTAGACAAATGTCAGGTTCTTATTTTTACTTCACACAAAGTGCGACTTTTTTAATCAATTCATCGGTTGCTTTGTTTAACTTGGTCAAGATTGCTTCAGTTTTATCAACCCGTTTTGAATGCGCTTTTGCACTTCGCAGTGCTTGCTCACGCACATAAAGCCGCTGCTTGGTTGAGTCCGAATGCATCTTAATAGCGGTATAAGAAACTTGCTCAGATGCCGACTTATAATTCTCTAAAAGGTTTTCTGTGATCTGACTTTGAGCCGCGCGCATTTGTTTAAGCTCTTCTTTCACTGAAGAGCAATCGACTGCACCCCACGCCCAATGCGCGAACGTAAGTGTAATCATATAAAAGAAAACGATATAACGACCCATTGGTAACCTCCACCCGATGCAGAGGTTAGAGCAAGACTGAGTCCGTTTCGGAGCTCAGTCTACTATAGTTAAAACTAAACTGAAGGTTCAGAGTTTAGAAAATTTTCAAACTCGTCTTTAGATTTGCCAATTGAATATGGCAACAGAAGGCGCACTAGATGAGTCTTTCCACGAAGTACGGAGGCTTTGCCTGCTGATTTTTCTGTGCTCTCGAAAAACTGAAGGAATGTAGTTGCCATCGCTAACAGTGATTCGAATACATAAAGGAGTTCTTTGTCGTTTTTTATTTGAACCATTTTACCATCAGCAACCCAGTGACGGTATAGAACCTTCATAAGCTTCATCATCTTTGCCATGTGGTTCTTCCACATCTTAGCTAACGCTGGGTCTTTACGGCGAAGAGCATACATCTCGCGATGGAAAAAACGGTATTTCCAATACACATCAAAGTTTTCTTCCACAAACTGGACCGGAGACATAGATGAAATATGTTTAGGACTCCAAATCTTGTATGTCTCTTTACACATTCTTCTGAATAACTCAGCAATGATTTCTTCTTTATTGTCATAGTGAAAGTACAAATTGCCTGGTGAGATATTCATGGCTTTAGCGATGTGATTTGTGGTGATAGCCACAACTCCGTTTTTGTTAAATAATTCTACGGACACATCTAAGATTCTATCTTTGGTTTTCATGGGACCCTTATAGGCTTAGGTCGATGGATAGGCAATAGAATTTTGGCCAAAAATTCCTCGAAAATGTTTGGCCGGACTTGAAGTTATTACAAATAAAGTATCTAATTAAAGTTCGCGCAGAAAAATGCAGATACAGAAATATAAACTTACTTTTTTGGGGTTGGTAAAATTGCATAAAAAAATCAAAATTCAGATTGGAATTTTAGTAAGCTTAATCGTCGCTTTTGTGACATTAACCGCGTTTAACTATGAAGATTCAGAAATCGAAGTCATTTCAAAACAAGTTAAACGCAATCTAGAGCAACGCACTCAGATCGCTAATACGATGTCTAAGTACATCAAAGCTGGTCAATTCCCGACAGATGTAGATTTCGATTGGTTCGACCGTAAAGAGAAATTCCAAGTTAACTATACATTGGATGACCGCCTTCAAGCGGATGCAGACAACCTTTTAAAAAGATACCGCCCCGATTATGGCGCCGTTGTTTTGCTAGACGCAACCACGGGTAGAATATTGGCTCTATCTAGTTACCAAAAAGATGACCCTAAAGCGTCACACTTAGCATTACGTGCAACGTACCCTGCGGCCTCGCTATTTAAAATCATTACAGCCTCAGCAGCGATCGAAAAAGCGGGTGTATCCCCCTACCACACAATTAAATTCAATGGCGCAAACTACACGTTATATAAAAAGAACGTAATGACGGACAAAGAAAACCGTTGGACTCGCAAAATCACGCTGAAAGATGCCTTTGCTCGTTCGATCAATACTGCCTTTGGACGCCTAAGCCTAGAAACATTAGAACCAGCAGACTTATTAGACTTTGCCAATCGCTTTATGTTCAATCAAGCCATCCCTACAGATTTCGATGTTGAGCAAGGTTATGCTCATGTTCCGAGTGAAAAAAGTTACGAACTAACACAAGTCGCTTCTGGCTTTAATCGCATTAATCGCTTGAGTCCCGTTCAAGGCGCCATGATCGCAGCCGCTGTTGTTAATGACGGTAAAATGTTAGTTCCGTACATTGTAGACAGCATGAAAAATCCTGAAGGCGATATTTTTTATAAAGGCGAACCTTTAGAAAAAGGTTACATTATGACAGCAGAATCAGCGGCACAAATGCGTAAGATGATGGAACAGACTGTAATTGGAGGCACATCTAGAAAGAGCTTCCGTCAGTTAGTTCGCGACCGTCGTTTTCGTGAAATCGAAATGGGCGGAAAAACGGGACACTTAACGGGCGACAACCCAAAGGGCCGTGTTGACTGGTTCGTCGGTTACGCAACGGACGACCAAAACAGAAAGCTTGCAGTAGCAGCCATCACTATAAGTAAAAAATTCTGGACAGTGAAATCATCTTACATTGGCCAATATATGTTCCGTTCCTACTTCGAACCGGTAGTTAAAAAAAAGACAGTCGCATATAGACAATAACTCTTTAATGAATCGCCGGTTCTTTAATAAGAACTGGCACCCTTCTTCCCAGCAAATGCGATCTAAAATAGTTGAATTTTTTGCTGTCTCCGTGAGCTTCTCCCTTAATTGTAAAATATAGAAAACGAAATTGCCTTGGCGGGAACTGCTCTGCCAGTTGTATCGGTGTTAAAACGCGCTCCAAGGCCCTATAGTACAATAACGTATTAATCAGGTGATCCAATGGCTCGGGATTTTCCATCGCAAAGATTAAATCCTTACTACGTTCATTTAGACTCTCTATTGTTTCCAAATCGTTGGCCTCTAGAAATAGACGACCATAGCCAATACTTGTGGGATTTAAATAGAATGACTGGCAAGTAATCGAATCAGAGGCATACACCGCTTGGGTAAGCATATACACCAGGATTAGCGCTCGAATAGCTGCCGTCATTATTCCTCTATCCCTTTGCCGCTTACCAGCGACTCCTGTCATTTTTAACGACAGATTTAAGTGGCACCTAAAACTATATAGGCAAACCAACACAGTCACAAAGGAAGTAGGCAAATAGGATGCCTAAAGAATTCTTAACAACTATGATTTAGAGTCAGGATCATTCAATAATTTGGCGTCTTCAACTTTTCGAAATTGAGCATCGATAACGTTATCAGAGTATTCTGGACGGTCTTGCTCTCTATTCATATTTTGAAATGGATTGCCGTTCTGCTGATAATAAAAACGAAAGCCGCCATTACCAAATTGATGAACAAAACTATTCGCATTGAAAACACGTTTAACTAAGAAGTTAGAAAACGCAATCGCGACTAGCCAACGTATTGGCGGTATCACCAACAAAGCACCAACTGCTTTGGTGCCCATCGAGGGAACAATCAAAAACAAACCCGAAAGGAATAGCAAGCCTCTAGAAATCATCGAACGGTTGTCGCCCGTCACTTGTCCCAATTGGAAATCACGCAGTGATTTAGATCCCACGGCACGCACCAAAAGAATTCCAACACAAGTGCTCACTAAATAAAAAACTACGAAGTTAAAAAAACCATAGGCCTGGATAAAATAATAAACTAGCATGGCTTCTGCAATTAGAATAATTAATGGCATAATGTTCCTCTATTTTAAATCCAGAATTACACTCACGGGACAATGATCACTGCCTTCGATCTCATCGTGAATCTTTGCTTCTCGCACAAGTGGAGCTAGCTCACGACTTACACAAATATAGTCTATCCTCCAGCCTCGATTAGATATACGAGCCAGTTCACGATAGTTCCACCATGTGTATTTATCTTTTACGTTGGGGTTAATTAAACGAAATGTATCTACGAATCCAATTTTCAAAAACTCATCGAACCACTGGCGCTCTTCTGGCAAAAAACCACTTTCTTTCGACAGGCGAACTGGATCGAAGACATCCACTTCTTTGTGAGCAACATTATAATCGCCCACAACAACAATCTGTTTTCCTGATTCATAGGTGTTAGCTAGATGCTTATTTAATTCTTTTAAAAACTCTTGCTTGAACTCGTGACGAACGTCACCCGAACCACCATTTGGAAAGTAAATGTTATATAGAACGAACGGACCAAAATCCGTAATAACCGTGCGTCCTTCGTCTTCGTATTTTTTAATTTCAAAATGCGTTGTTTCCGTTAACCAGTCACGATTACTAAATGTAGCAACTCCCGAGTATCCTTTTCGTATTGCCGACGACCACAGGGCTTTTTTATAACCCAAGTTTTTTATCGCATCATCGACCTGCTCTATATGCGCCTTTGTTTCTTGCACACAAAAAATATCCGGTTTTTCTTGAGCAATAAAATCTTGGAGGCCTTTTTTTGCACACGCTCTGATACCATTGACATTCCAGCTAACGATTTTCATGGTGACGACCATACCCTTTAATTCCATACTAGTAAAAGCATTTATCATCCACTGGTAAAGGATTAGAGTACCAAATGTCGACACAACTGAGCCAAAACTATAAATCCTTATTGCAAAGTCATTTTAAAAGTTTAGATGACTCCACATTGGCACCACTGATATCGGACAACTTACTGTGTCCTAGCCCCGTGGTTCTGCCGAAAGCGTTAATTTCTGAGTTTCAGCAAACCATAGAGGCTTTCTTCGCTTTACGTAGCGAATCTTTGTATATCCGCAAGTACGAGACTGAGTTAAGCAGCCTTGGCCTAGCTGATCCCGGAAACAAATCACTATTCATGAGTTATGATTTCCACCTTACCGGTGACTCTAAACCAAAATTAGTAGAGATTAATACGAACGCAGCTTTCTTAACCTTAGGGCACTACCTGTACCAAGCCCATAATTTAAAAACAGGCCTCGAATTCGAAATTGAAGACCTAAAAGACTGCTTTGCAAACGAATTAAAACTTCAAGGAAAAGACATAGCCAAACCACACGTTCTAATAGTTGATGAAAATCCAAGGGAACAGAAGCTATTTTTAGAATTTTTAATAGTTCAAGAGCTATTACAATCGTTTGGGTGGGATTGTTCTATTGATGATGTCGCAAACTATGAACGCCATAAAGTCGACATCGTTTACAATCGCTATACCGACTTTTATCTACAAGAATCTATTGCCAAAAAGATGAGGAATGATTTCCTAAATCGTACCACCTGCTTTACTCCAAACCCATTTGAATATTTTTTATTAGCAGATAAGCAAAGAATGATTGATTGGACTCAAGATGGTTTCTGGGACAATCTTAGCTTTCCGGATGACCAACGAGCTCGGATTCAAAATGTTCTACCTAAGACAATTAGTTTCAAACCCGAACTAAAGGAAGAAATTTGGTCGCAACGAAAAAACTTATTCTTTAAACCAAAAAATTCTTTTGGCTCTAAGCAATCTTACAAAGGTGCATCAGTATCTAAAAAAGTTTTTGAAGAGGTGGCCAATGAAAGCTTTTTGGCTCAAGAATTACTGCCAGCGCCGGAAACTCTTATGGAAACTCCAGACGGGTCACAAAATTTTAAATTTGATTTGCGTTGCTACGCATACTGTGGGCAATTGCAATTAGTCATTGCTCGTGTTTACCAAGGACAAGTTACAAACTTAAAAACTAAATGGGGTGGTTTCGCTCCTATAAAATGGATCTAAAATGCAAGAACGAATATTAGAGCTAGCTTTTGGACAATGGGTCGATATCACGGCGCCCACTAAAGCCGACGTGCCGGGCTTAGCAAAAAAATACAATATTCCCGAAAAAAGTCTAATGACATGTTTGGATCCGGAGCATCTACCCAAGCTAGAGAGTCAGAATGAGTTTCTGTTTTTAGTGACTCGAGTATTCGACAAGTCCAACTCTGTTAAAGGCGATACAATTCAGGAACTAACAACCAAGCTAGCATTCTTTATTTCAAAAGATCGTATTATTACTCTTCATCGAGTTGATCATGACTTCATCGATTCTCTAAGACAAAAATTGACTGATGTAAAAGGCTGTTTAGATTCCAAAAAACTAATCTTAGAACTATTGACCGCCGCTATTCAAAGTTTCGACGTTCCCTTAACACAACTAGAAGAACAGGTAACACACTTTGAACAATTAGTATTTAAGAATGCTAAACAACGTCGCATTTTTCAAGAAGGGTTCTTACTGAAAAGAAAGTCGACAGTATTTCGCAAAGTTTTAAAACTAGCGAATGATGTGAATAATAAGCTAGTCATCAAAGCGGAATTCCAGAATCAAGATTTTCAAGAAATTAAAACCTCAATGGAAACAATGTTGTTCTACGCCGAAGAAGTTCAAGAAAATGTGACAAATTTGATACATTTATATTTATCAATCACTTCACAAAAAACAAACGAAGCGTCCTATAAGACTAACGAGATCGTGCGATTGCTAACCGTGTTTTCTATCTTTTTCTTGCCGCTTAATTTCCTTGCTGGCGTTTATGGAATGAATTTCGAAAACATGCCTGAACTAAAAAACGAACACGGATATTATGTCGTGCTCGGAGTTATGCTGAGTATTTCAATCGGTTTGTTTACTTGGATGTACCGTCGAGGCTGGATCAAAGGCTTAGACGATCTCTAAATAACCTCACAATTCCCTAACAAATCTAATAATTTCCTAATTTGTCTATGTAAACGTACGCGCATACGATACCATTATATGACAATGAGAAGACGGATCTTCTTGAAAAGTTTAGCCAGCACTGTGGCATTGACGTCCTTAGCTGCGAAGAAAAAACCAAGCAAACCTTTGGTTTTTGATCGAAATTTAATTTCGGTTTTGCTTGGTCCATCATTTGATGGCCAATCGGAGTTTTCGATTGTTCACTGCCAAACAGAACCGCTGCGCTATTTAGTTTACGAAGATACTCAATTACTACAAGAAATCAGCTACACGACTGTTACGTATCCAGACAATGATTTTCAGATCGATAAATTTTTGATTAACAATCTGCCAATTGATCGCGATCTAAAAATAAAAATCGTCGCAGGTCAAAAGCAAATAGATGAAAGAATATTCTCTTCTATTTCCTCTAAACGCACTAACTACAGCATTGGTCTAGCGTCCTGCATGCGAGCGGCTCAACATGAAAAAGCCATGTGGACCAGTCTTGAGGCTCAAAATGCGGATGTTTTGTTGTTTCTGGGTGACTGTGTGTACATCGACTATAAATTAGATATTTTACCAACACCGCAAATTCATTGGGAACAATACGTTGAAACTAGAATGGTACTAGACTTCTACCACTGGAAACGATTAGTGCCAACGATTGCAATTTGGGATGACCACGATTTCGGTGGCAACGACAGCGATATGACATATCCCTATTGCAAAGAGGTCCTCGCTAACTTCAAAAACTTTTTTGCTCAAAGCCTAAGTGAAAATTCATTCATCACTTCAGGTCCAGGGATCGCGGCAAAATTTCAATTAGGTAATCAAATGTTCCTTATGCTCGATGGGCGAACATTTCGCGAAAAAGCGTACCCTAACAAAATGTATTCATTCTTTGGAAAAGAACAGGAAGAATGGATCTTTGAATGTATAAAAGATTTCAATGGTTTAATTTGGAT
Source organism: Bdellovibrionaceae bacterium UBA2351 (assembly GCA_002344565.1). Taxonomy (GTDB): domain Bacteria; phylum Bdellovibrionota; class Bdellovibrionia; order Bdellovibrionales; family Bdellovibrionaceae; genus UBA2316. Next base: position 19,301 of record DDTZ01000093.1, read on the forward strand.
GTGTAACGGAACCCAGTGGTTCATGGAACAAGGTTACGGCGAATCGTTCCGTAAACAACATCCCATCAACTTCAATAGCTTTATTGAACGATTGAATGCCGCGGATAAACAGGTGATTTTTGCATCAGGTGATGTGCATTATTCAGAAGTTTGCGTAACACCCAAGTACGTTAAAAACAAATCAGTCGAATTAACATCAAGTTGTATGCATAGTTCAAACTTTATTGCGTTACCAACACTTGCCTATACGTCTAACCGCGTAGGTTCAACATGGCTTCGCAATTTTATGATCTGTAAAACCACCGAAACAGATTCGTCAGTTTCGGTAGAAACATCGTGCTATACGAAAGGTAAACGCCGCCTATTTAGCAACAAAACTGATTTCGACCTTACTTGAAATAGAACATGCACTTTATGACTAGCGTTTATTTTCGAATTCTTTGAGTAGCTCTTCAAGCTCTTGAACTTTCAAACTTTGGTAGTCTTCGATACCATTGAAATAGCGTCTGTGTCCCATGTCGTTTAAAACATGCGCTAATCTTAAACCAGCTTTCATGATTTGACCTTTGATAATTTCAGACGCCTCAGCCATATACTCTGGAGTCGCTTCTGCGGCTCCAGATGCCTTTACGGTTTTAGCAACTCCACGTTGATCGACCTCAGGCTTCCCGTTAGCATCTTTGATTAAATGTTGGCAGTAAGAACGCTCTGTAGGATGTAACTTTCTTTCACCATCAATGTATACTTTTGTATGCAGAGCCTGAGCCTCTCTATACCATTCAATTATGGGAGTCGAAGCAATGTCTTCAGTATTTAAAACTTTCTGATCAGAGGTAATCAAGTCTGCAAGTTCCTTGTAGCCTTTCCATCCTGGCATTTTGTATCTAGGATCTTTTTCTTTTTGTGCATAGAAGAGTTCCTCAACTAATGCCGAATCCCAAAACGAGTGTAAGTTAGTCGACTTATATTGAGCCTTTTCCCCTTTTCCAGTTTTGTATTTTACATTGCACCAGTTCGCTCCACGATCATACCCGTTTCCAACATGCAAAGGCTGATGGACATCGCCAACCAAGTGAACCAAATAACGTAGTAAATCCATTTTTTGAGCTCGGGAAAAGGTTTGAACAAATAAACCTTTGAACAGTTTTTGAGGGATTCCCGAAATCAATGAGTTTGCATCGATTTTTTCTTTTAATGCTGCTGGAATTTTATCATATGATCCATCATAACGTGGATCAATTTCAACAAAGTGAAAACTAGCAAACTCTTTGTAGTCTTCGTCCGAACGAACCAAATCTGGGAAGGTCGCCGCTTCAGCCAAAGGTCCGTGACCTAGGATTTCCTCTACTAGGCGCTTACCTTTTGGCGTTAGATTACGCTGGGCGATTTCACCTACGGTTTGGTGACCTAAATCACCCCAAGCAAACGCCATTGAGCTTATTAACGTGGTCGCAACGACAGATGTAGCGACTTTCTTTAAATTAATCATAGACGTCTCCAAAGTGTTTAGTATTTTACTACGCAAATCTGGCACGTATGTTCACCATATTGCTGACCGTTAATTAGAACACACATCGTTCTTTCACGAGTGTTCAAACCATCATAGATAGTAATAAAAGTTTTTGTTCCAAACGGTTTATCTTCCGGCTTCACACCTTGGTTGATCAGATCAATGATATTGTAGGAGTAGTTGATGTGTTTGAAGCCATTTAATCCGCCCGCAAACTTAATCGCCGTTGCTTCATCGCCGTTAAAGCAAATATTTGCTGCCGATGCAAAACTTCCTGCGAACAATAGCGTGCCTAAAATTATTTTTTTCATTTCATCTCCGATCGCTAAGCAAATTAAAGGATTACAAACTTACTTTCAACTGTAGAGAAATAGACAGATTGACTAAAAACGCTACTCCGGTATGAGCCCGACGTTCTACTAGAAGTTGATCAAAAATCATACAAATCTCAAAAAAACCCTTAAATTCAATGTAGTTGATCCGATGTATTAAGCATGACCGCAAAATTGAGTTTAAAGAAACCACAAACCAGCGAATACTTGGCCTTTGATGCTATCGATGGTTCTCATCCCTACAAGGAATTAGGTAACGAGTTCTTTGTTGAATATCCTGTTTTCAATTTAAAAAAAGGTAAAGTGGTTTACTTCAACTACGATTTGGCACGGGATATGGGGTTAATCTCAAAGGATCATAAAACAAAACTAACTCCGGCTCTTGAGAAAAAAATATTGGATACATTTTCAATTCAAATTATTAATGAATACGATGTACTTTCCAAAAAAAGAATTCCAAGTCACTTAATTAAACCCAACAAGTATATGGCGACTCGCTATCTCCAGCTTCAGCACAAAAACAAGCAGGGGAAAACTTCAGGAGACGGTCGCAGCATCTGGAATGGGTTCATTAAGAACGGGAAAAAAACTTGGGATGTATCCTCTCGCGGTACCGGTGTGACGTGCTTATCTCCGGGTAGCGTTGAAAGTGGAAAACCACTTAAAACTGGAAATACAGAAGCGGGTTACGGTTGTGGCCAAGCAGAAATTGATGAACTCGTGAGCTGTGCCATCATGTCCGAAGTCGTTCACAAGATGGGAATCTACACGGAACGTGTACTGACCGTGATCGATCTTGGCAATGGCGTTGGCATTGGTGTGCGAGCAGCAGAAAACCTGTTCCGCCCTGCCCATGCATATCTTTTCTTAAAACAAAATCGCTGGGAACCCTTAAAAAAGGTAGTCGACTTTTTCATTTCAAATAAAAATATCCCTGACACTCCCGAGAAATACGATAGTTTCCTAACCGAGTTCTGCGACCGATTCGCATCGTTTGCGGCCCAGCTAGAAGAGCATTACCTGTTTGTATGGTTAGATTGGGACGGCGACAACGTACTTATGGATGCTGGCATTATAGATTACGGCAGCGTTAGACACTTTGGTAGTTGCCACAACCAATATCGTTATGACGATGTGGAACGCTTCTCTACGAACCTATTAGAACAAAAAAATAAAGCAAAATCGATAGTGGCAACGATGGTTCAAGCCATTGACTATATAAAAACGAAGAACAAGAAAAACTTAGATAGCTTTAAGAAGCATCCATTGATGAATCGTTTTGAAAAACAGTTTAATCAAAAACGTCTTTTCTATTTCGCTCAAAAAATTGGATTCAATCAAGTCACATTTGCCCAAGCGGTTTCGCAGCCAGAAACCCATCGCGCTCTACTGCAACTATTTAAGGTTTCTCGCTATTGGGAAAATCTAAAAACTCAATCTGGCTTTTCTAAAGTTGCCGACGGAGTGAATAAAAACCCCTTATGCAATATGCGAAATTTCTATCGCGAATACCCTGCATTTAAGGAGGGCAACAGTTCCTCGGCGCTCTCGATAGACGATTTTATTTCTATGACTTGGACACAGTCTTCGCCAAAGAAAAGTACGGCCCTTTACTATAAGCATAACGCACAGTTCACTGAGCTAATCAAATGTTATGATCGAGTGACAACATTGATGTCTAAGGATAGCAATACTAATATACTTTCAATACTGGCGAAAAATGCGGCTCGCTGGAATCCTTCTAATTTCTTAACCGGAAATTCATTAATTCATAACGTAGATAGCATTTTAGAAAGTTACAAAACTTTTAACCGTGAAGATATCATTCAGCTAAATGTCGAAAAAATAGTTCATTACGTCAGTGGTGAGACAGCAGCACTTAGAAAGAAATCTATCTACGAGGTAGGATCATATAAAGACAAAGTTAACCAAAAACTTTGGGATCAAATATTGATGAACTTACATGAATTTAGAGATGAGTTTTAACCCAACGTTTAATGATTGGAAATTCCTCATCGATCATATCGTGCTTTTTATTTAGCGATACGAATTCAATATCCAATCCCGCATCTTTTATTTTTTCTGCGCCAAATTTAGTTTCCTGATAGGGAAGGATATCATCACGGTATCCATGAGTCATGATCCATGGGGTCTTCTTTGAATCCAAAGTCAGAGCCTGACGCCAGCGAGGAAAGAAATGAAAATAACCGCTAATCCCAATTAAACCACCTAACTTCTTTGGGTAATTTAAAGCCAAGTCGGCACTGACTAGGCATCCTTGCGAAAAACCAAACAAGAAAATGTCTTTAGCTTTATAGCCTCGCTTTTCAAGTTCATTGATAATATCGAATAGCTTTGAACGAATTCTTAATACGCCTGACTTTTCAAAAGGAGGCTCTCCAAACCAAGAGAACCCTTTTAGGTATTTTCTAGGTGCATTTAAAAGCAGGTAGTTCATTTCTGGAACACCGATTTCTTTATCAAAATTTTTAAACGGTTTCATACTGTCGCCACGACCGTGAAGTACCAGCATAATTTTTTTTGACCTACGCTTTGAAGGAATAAACTGGTACTTAAAATGGTCTGTCGATAAATGAAAATCCATCCGGTCCCCTTAGAATTGGATACAATCAATGTGACCCAGGGCTTTACCTAGCAAGCGATCAGCAGTCAAGATTTCCTTTTTCGCTGAACCACATTGCTGAACAGAAGCCACACGCTTTGAAACTTTTTCTCTGGCTTCACGATTACCTACTGGATACAAATATAACTCTTCCTCACGTTGGAAAATGCTCGCAAAATTTTCTTTCACTTGAATATCAGGAGTAATTCCTAGCAATTGTGGTGATCGTCCTGACGGAAGATGAAACGTCCCTTTAGTTTGGAAGTACAACAGACGTTTATTTTTCGGCCATTCTTCGCCCTCTTGGAACGAACCCTTACCAAATGTACGTTCACCGATGAGCAATCCACGTTCGTAGTGCTGAATAACACCTGCCAAAATTTCTGCACTAGATGCAGTTGAGCGATTCACTAAAACTACAAGTGGACCGAAGTACACTTCAGACTGATCGCTGAAAAATGTTTCTTTTCTATAACGTTTATTGAAATAGACTAGATCGTAGATTTTCTTGTCACCGACGAATAGACCACTGATACATAGAATTTCATCCATGGATCCGCCTGAGTTATCACGCAGATCTAAGATAACTCCATTCGTTTTTTCTTTAATGGCCTGGCGTAAATTGCTTTTTACAGACTCACAAACACCTTCGGAAATTTTAAAAATACTGATTAGATGCAACGACTTTCTTTTCTCTCGCGGCAGGCGTTTCATAGAAACCGCCGGCAACACCTGATTCTTTTTATCCAAAACCCAAGTCATAATTTTATTGTTAGCTAATTTGACTTTAAATTGATGCTTGTCTTTAGTTTTCAACCACTCAGACACAGTTTCTAAATCTAAATGGGAAATATTTTTTCCATCAATTTCTAAAATCACGTCGCCCTTACTTACACCTAAATTGTCGAACAAAGACCCCGGGTAAATACGCGCAAATACAAACTCGGTTTCCGATTTACCCAAGTTAAACCCGTACGAATTAACCCGAGGATTACTGTTGGCAACGACCTTTTCGTAGTACTCACGAGGCAACAAATAACTATGAGGGTCCCTATGGATCGACAAATACCCATTAATTCCCATTCCGATAATATATGAAGAGAATCGATGTGATTTGATTTCAGATTCAATCTGTTTCCAAATATTTTCGAAATCCATCGACAGATACTTACTCGACCTGAATAATTTCAGCCAAGGAGCCAGCCGTGTTTTTTCATTTTGACTAACAACAGCTTTACGTGTTTCTAAGCGAAGTCCATCATGCTCAGACCACTTTAATTCAAGCTCAAGGTAATGAGCCATACCTTGCAAGCTGTTTACACATGCAAGGTATGTTTTCTGCGTACTTTTGCAGTTAAAATTTTGATAGAAATTAGCGATGTCCTGAGTCTTTAACCCCGTACTAATCCACGATTCTTCTTGCTTCGAAGTCGAAGAACTAATGAGCTGTCGCTCAAAAGAAATAAATATTAGTACTATGGCTATTAACCCTACCCCAAAACGTACCACTTAAACCCTCCCCGAAAACATCGGGCCCGTACACTACAAGAGCAACCACTATGCCATTTCTAATATAACTCGTGAGCCGTTGCACTCGGTTAGTACTAGTGAATTTTCATTAATGTCTAACAAATTGACAAGACTAAAAGGGGTGGAGTACAAAAACTACTGAGGTATAAATGGACTCCAAAATTATAGTTACAGGCGCCAATGGCTTTATTGGCAGCGTGATCGTGTGGGAGCTAAATAAAAAGGGCTTCACAAATATTATAGCGGTCGACAGCGTACCTCTAAGCGAACGTAATCTATTAAAAAATTTGCAATATAATCAGTTCCTGTCCCACACAGACCTGTGGCCGTTCTTAGCGAAGCAAGGCAAGGGCGAGGTTTCTTGGGTACTTCATATGGGCGCCTGTTCTTCGACTACGGAAAAGAACTGGGACTTCCTATATGAAAACAATACTCTGTATACGCAAAAGATCTTTGAACTGAGTGTAGAAAAAGGATTTGATGTTATATATGCGTCCAGCGCCGCAACCTATGGTGCCGGCGAACATGGCTTCGACGATAGGACTGATGCTAATATCTTAAAGCCATTGAATTTGTATGGCGACTCTAAGGTGCTGTTTGATCGCTGGGTAAAAACAGCTAAGGCACTACCGAAGCATTGGTATGGTTTAAAGTTCTTCAACGTCTATGGCCCCATGGAATATCACAAAGATTCGATGGCCAGCGTTGTATTCAAAGCGTACCACTCGATCAAATCGACTGGAAAAATGAAACTATTCCGTTCTCATAATCCAAACTACAAAGACGGCGAACAATTACGCGACTTTGTATACGTAAAAGATGTGTCTCGGTGGATTGTCGAGTTAATGGAAAAGAAGCCTGAAAATGGTGTCTACAATATGGGATTTGGAAAAGCACGTACTTGGATTGATCTTGTATCTGCTGTTTTTAAATCGGTGAACCTGCCTAATCAAATTGATTGGATGGAAGTTCCTTCTGACATTCGCAACCAATACCAATACTTCACGGAAGCCAAAATGGACCGCTGGTTAGCTCAAAAGATGTCGCCACCACAATGGAGCATCGAAGATGGTGTAAAAGACTACGTTCAAAATTACTTGAACACATCTGATCCCTACTTGAACTCAAAAAAAGGAAAGTAAGTGCACGCTCTTCCTGACCACTTAAAAAAATATATTGTCGATCAAAATGATCAGAAATACACGCCGAAAGAACAAGCGGTTTGGCGCTATATTTTACGTCAACTCAAAAATTATTTAAAAGATCACGCTCACGAAAGCTATTTAGATGGATTAGAAAAAACAGGAATTTCATCAGAAGAGATTCCGATGATTAAAGACATCAGTAAACATTTAGAAAAATTCGGTTGGCGA
>DDTZ01000028.1 GCA_002344565.1 Bdellovibrionaceae bacterium UBA2351
GCCGTAATTAGAAAAGTGGCTAATGGCACCGTCTGGACCATGACTGCCCACGCAGATGACGCCTTCATAGGCACATGGACGCAGCAGTGCACGAGTAGAATCATTACCCGCGGCTGCTACCACAATAATTCCACGATTGTGCATCTCTGCAATTAGGCCGCGAATCAATTCAGAATCACGTGCGGCCGGCCAACCGAGTGATAGATTTACGACATCCGCTTTTGATTTAAATGCGTACAACAATCCACGAGCGACTAAATCACCCAAAGATTTCTTTGGCCATTTTTGTTTAGTCTCTACTGGTGATAAGGCGTCTAAATTAATATCCGTTGATAACGGCTTAACAGGTTCAGACGGATTCTTACCGATAACTTGAATTGGAATGATTTCCACATTTGAAGAGACACCACTGACTCCTAAAAATTGCGGATCCATTTGCGCAGCGATGATACCCGCGACATGCGTTCCGTGACCTTGATCATCGTTAAAATCAGGACGTCCCAAGATCCCCGTTGGATTGCCCGCATTTCCTAAAATACTCCAGCCCGAACAATCTAACGGATATCCATTATGATCAGGGTCCAGATTTGGATTCGCTGACGTCATGAATTGAGTTTCACAATCTTCGCGTGTCTTTCCCTCTTCAGCCAAACACGCTTCGAACGCTGCTAGTTGTTTGCATTCGGGTTCATTTCGATACAAAACACCTTTTAAATTTGGGTGGTTTTTATCAATGCCTGTGTCAAGTACGGCTACACGCACTTTACGCTTTAACTTACCTACTTTATTTTGAATGCGCTGAATGTCTTCACCAGCAACACCAGGAACGCGGAATGTTTGAACTGGATCCAAATCTAAATTCTGTGCCTGCCCTGTGTTTTTCATTCCCCATTGCAACGACTGCCAATCTGCATTTAAATTTTGGATAGGTAATTCATAGTCGTCTAGATTCATTGGCAAACCGTTTTGATTAATCTTACGTTCAAGCATTAATAAATCGGCGTAAGTATTAACTTCAACAATCCAAGCTTTAGAAAATTTATTTAACTTTAATGATTTTAGAATTTCCTTTTCTTGATCCGTCCAAAGATTTTTACGATTTAGGATCAGCGTTGAATCTAAAATTAAATTTAAATCTTTTGCCTTAATTTTGTGATGCGGCTTCACTGACAAAATAGCGCGTTCGATGCCGAAGGCTGGCGAAGTGGCTAGAAAACCTAAACCTAAAAGAGTTAAGAGTGACTTAATCATCGGAAGCTCCCTTGCGAACGATCTAGCTCTACAGATGTAATACCTGTGCGTTGACTGAACATTTGGATTAAACCATTTGAATATTCTATATTTTTAGTGGGATCACCCAATGTATTAGAGAAGTATTGAATTTCACCATCTTCATCACCTGTTCTGAAGCCATTCACGCGAACTAGATAAATATAATTATCGGGAGTTAAATATTTCAAAAGTTGCTGCAACGGAATTCGTTCATCTAGAACATACAGAACTTCTGTTAACCATTTAATTTGATCTTTTTTATCTTTAGGGAATTTGGTGGAAAGCTTAATCAGTTTCTGCACCCAAGGCATTAAGCATTCATACGAACTGCCGTTGTACCATGCATAGGTATTCTGAGTTGATCCTTCACCTGATTGATTTTCGAAATGCTGCTTACACTCGTAATAGTATTGCGTATAACCCGTTTGATAGTCGCCGTTTCCCAGAACAGACATAACAGAAACAAACATAGCACGATCTGCATCGCGTTCTTTAGATCCCACTGCTTCCGAGAGTTTTTTGAAAATATGACCTAGGAAATAAACTTCCTGCTTAGCCACATTAACATTTTTTGGAACAATCAAATCTTGAATTTTAGCTAATGCACTTGGCATCAACGATAGCTGCGCTGTAATACGATAGAAATCGATCGAATTGACTTGGTGGAAGTTTTCACGCTCAAGCAATCGGTACGAAGCCAGATTTACACCTTTTATTTTATTTTCGACTTCGTCTAATATTTTGAAAAAATTTGGTTTAGACAAATGCCACCCACCCCAAACATGCTGAATAGTCGCCATGTTTGGATATGGCTTTTTCTGAGTAGTACTTAAATCACCCTCTGAATTTACAATTCTCCAATACGAATTGCCAAACGGAGTACTGGCTGGATTTGGATTAAAATCAGTTCCTAAATTCCAACTTACATTTGAGTTTCTGTTTAGGATGGCTTGTAAAATATCAAGGCCAAATCCTAAAAAGTCTCGTCCCTTCAATTCGCCTTTTTTTGAAGAAAATAATACGATTTCTTCGTCTTTCGGATCTAGCTCAGGATACGCTTCCGAACGTGGATACCGTAATTTAACCAGGTGATCTTCAGACATTTCAGTCGCTCGGAACCATAAAAACTTAGCCCGCATTTCCTTAGTTTTTAATTTATGATCGATTTCAAATTTGTTATATTTGAACTTCTCGTACAACAAATCTTTAGATTGCGAATTGAACAAACTGTAAAGTACCGGACGCAAGTTTTCTTTTGTTTGATTATTTTTATCAACAAATTCGATTTGAGATTTATCTGAATCAATCGCTTGCTGCAACGCCGGATAGTAATTAACGATAAATGCATGCGTCGTTAAATCGGTGTCATGAGATTGTGACCGAATACGTAGAACATTGATGAAGTAATTCAAATCTACAGTCAAACCGTAGAGAGCACTCTTT
>DDTZ01000089.1:0-1899 GCA_002344565.1 Bdellovibrionaceae bacterium UBA2351
TCAGAAAGTGCCAACAGGCTATAAATGGGATGATAGCTGGATAACAAACGCGGCTGGCTTTAAGTTCAGCAATTATTACGGTTTCGGAAAAGTGAATGTAGATAAGGCCTTGGCGTTTGCCGCGAGTTACACTTCGGTATTCACAAGTCCGATGACCGAAGTCAGTCAGTCCGTTACAGGGTTGAGTGTTTCGGTTCCTGATAACTCGTCGACCGGTGCGACTTCAACTATTGATTTTACGACCGATATGACAATTGAAGCCATTCAAATCACCCCGGATGTGACCCATGCCAATGCCGGAGAACTGGCCGTTGAGCTTGTGTCACCTCGGGGATTGCGTAGTGTGGTTGTGCCGATGAATAACTCGTTAGATAAAATTTCTAATATTCGATCGATGCGTTTTTTAACAAATGCATTCTACCAAGAGTCTTCGCTAGGTACATGGACAATGAGAATCGTTGATGGCAAGGCGGGTACCGCGGGAACCATCAATGGTTGGAAAATGAATGTATTCGGACAAGTTAAATAGAAACTAAATTTATGTATTTTATCCCACGGGCCAGGTGATTGCGGCCCGTCACTAGCGGCGAGGTTGCTCAATAACTTTTTCACCTGATATTTAATCTCCAGGATAATTTTTCGCCTTTTTTGCCTTCCCCGAAAATAGTGCACCTTGTGTAATTTTCGTCTTTCGGATAAAATTCAATATTTATTGGATTTGCGCTAACAGGTTTATAGGTTCGGCCGAATAGTTTGAATGGATCATCATTATGAAAACAGCTTCTAAAGTTATTCCAAAACTCTTTTTGAAACGTCATCCGTGCTATTTTATCTTTTTCCCTCGCCTTCTTATTGAACGGCTTTTTCAACTCTTCGGGATCTCCTAAATCGGCACAGTACTTTCCGAGTTTAATTTGAGTTTTTTTAACTAGCGGATTGTCATTGTCGCAAATTTTTTTCAAATACCACGTGTATGAGGCCGCAATATTCGAATCAGCTGTTGTAATACAGCCTTCATCTTCATTTTTGAAGCATGTATGCAGTTTTGCAATGTACTCTTTTAAAACTCCATATTCTTGGAGGATTTTTTCATATTCAGCTTGTTCAATAGGTCGATTTAACTCTGCTTGCCTAATTCTCGATAACTCAAATGAAAAGTCTGGATTCGTTTTCTTTTCAATGTATACTGGTTTGCCTTCAAATGATGTTTGATAGTATTCTTTGTTTTCCAAAGCCTCTAATTCAAGCCACAACATATAGGGACTGTTTTCAATATAATTAATAAATATAGGGGGATGAGTGCAAGGTGATCCGTCCGTAACTTCTGAAAGAAGTCGACTCTGTTTATCTTCCCCGTAACCCTGAAACCACTTGCAAATGAGTTTGCCTTTTATAAACAGGCCTTCTTTTTCTAGAGCTATAATCGGTTTACCTGTGAATTTGTTGTTGTCGTAAACTTTCAGCATCGGTGGATTCGGCGCTTTATTGTTTGTAAGGTTCTTAAAATCTAAATAGTTTTTGGTTTCGTTAGGTGCTTCTTCGTAGGAGAAGGTGCGATATGAGACTAACATTAAAAAAAATAGAAGCATGAATTTCATAGTGACTCCACTCGAGGAAACCGATACCTAATTTACTAATTTTAGTTTATTTAGTATAAATATCCACTATATTTTTTATGGAAGTTTATTTTTCCGTAGTTATATTAAAATGTAAACCATTTGACTTTAGTAAAATATAAACCAATTAACTTTATTAAAATGATTCGCTTCGATTTGAGAATAAGCCCATAAAATAAATTTGTTCTCCAGTAATCTTGATACCTACCGAAGGTATAGCTGCTGAATGTAAAAAGGGGTAGGTATGGGGAATTCCAATTTCTTTAAAGAGCGGCTTTCGATA
>DDTZ01000089.1:2256-3019 GCA_002344565.1 Bdellovibrionaceae bacterium UBA2351
CTCTACTTTTTTCGGGCCCATCTCATATAACCCCGGACTTTCCGGAACCAAAAGCTATAAAGTTAATTTTGGTGGACCAGCCGGAAACTCGTCCCAAATCAATTCCGTTCTTTTAATCAAAAATGGAAACGGCGTAGATATAGCGCTTGAGACGTGTAAAAAGCTTCAGCTATCCTGTCTTCTGAGGAATCTACTGAAAGAAGTTGAATTAGTAGTCTTAAGACCCCGGTCGTTAACGGTGTCGATCAATAACGTAGTGGTGTTTTCAAAAAACGACTACGATCCCAAAAAGGGAGTCTTTGAAAAGCCTTTTTTTGCCGGAAAATCTAACGTGATGGATATCAAGATCCAAGGCTTGTTCACGTCAACAGTGACGATCTCTGCCAAAGCTTCGACTTTGAATGTACCACCTCTTGCTGAGTTTAGTTATTCCGCACCAGACTTGATTGCCCCGGCTACAGTTAATTTTTCGGGTTTATTAAGCAGAGATCAAGATTCTGGGTACATCACTGACTATAACTGGAACTTTGGTGACGGCAGCTTTGGTAGTGGCTCGTTAATTTCTCACTTATATTCGAATCCAGGTGACTACACAGTGGTATTAACAGTCACTGACAATGCTGGCGCGAAAGCCTCGCAATCACAAGTGGTTAAAATTAAAGCCAATCAAAAGCCAGTTTCAGTGTTTACGGCTCAGACGAAAACGGATTTAGGAGATTTACTGGTTTTAGTTGATGGATCAGGCTCCTCTGACAGTGATGGA